>JAKSBK010000144.1 GCA_022361155.1 Pseudomonadota bacterium | reverse complement strand
CACCCCGGGGCCGCCATGCGTTTCGGGCTGCTGCCCGCATCCAGTGTTCGTCGGTCGCCGGCTAACCCGGTTCCGTGGCCGGCTCCCAGCTCCGCAAACCGTGGCCTCCGCCAGCGTCGCGCCTCCGTGTCCTCCCGCGTCACGATTTCACTCCGGTGCGGATCTTCTCGATCATCGTGTGGACCCTCTTCGACTATCTTGCCTTGGGCGTCGCGTACACATACTTGGGATTGCTTCGAGCCTAGATCGATGGCTACATGCAACATGGTCGGTCCCTCCTTGCGTCCTAGAACGCGTTGCTAAGGTTGGCGGACCCTTAGGTACCGCGCTCCAGGGGGACCGGCCACTTCATCGAATCTTGACGGCCGAGAGCATGCGCATAGTCACAACCGCTGCTGATCTGCTACGCCAGTCGATAGTAAGGCCCCTCGTCCTTTCCCGTGAAGATGCGTGTGTCCTCGTCGGCCGCAGGCTCGAGTCCTGCAAAGTAACTCTCGACTCCCGCGTGATCGGCCAATCGACACGCGAAGGCGTGGAGCGCCTCCACCAACGCTTTGGTCGAAGGTGCGACGCTATCCTTCAGTCGGAAGTTTATCTCGACATCATAGAAGTCACCATCGTACCGAAGGCAGCGCACATGGACATCGCCGAGCACTACACCCTCGCCAAGCGAAAGCGACTTCATCTCAATCTCACGTACGCCATGACCCTTAGTGGGTGGACCGACTATCGACCCTACAACGGTCTGCGCAACCGTTGTCGCCGTCCGCACGTCCAGCTTCTCGAACACTAGCTCGAGTAGCTCGCTTTCCATGGAAGTCATCAGTCAATGAACCCCTTGAACCTGTAGTCGAACTGAAGTCGCATCCCACGACCATCAGCCAAGCGCTTCTCCAAGAAAGTCGTGCCCTGGCTATTAGTGACTCGCTGGAAGCTACCCGGCCCTCTCATGATGTCTCGGAAGTGCTTCATTCCTTGCCCGTGCCAAGTGGACTGGTTACCTGTGACCTTGCCCCAGATGTCAGATCTTCGACCGGCATGCTTGGAAAGAGCATGTCCAACTCGAGTCGTACCCTTGTAGGCCTCAGAGGCCGTCCGAACCACGGTCGACGTGTTTCTTATCCCAAGCCCTATCCCCCTTGCGGCTCCCTTATCCCCTGCCTCTCTCGCTGTTCTAATCGCATCTCGGATCGCTTTGGCCTGCTTGGAGATGACCTTGGTGGCCTGTTCCTTGAGCCGCTTGAGATATGGAACGAGCAGATTTGCCAGCTTCTTAGCGATTTCAACGGCAGGCTTCACCATGTTCGCTTGTGCCGGGTCAAACCTATCCCCGCCGCCTGGGACCTCGCCCAAGATGGGCGCCTTGCCTGTGTTGGGGCCATCTCCCGGTTCGGCATAGCCCCCATCACCGAAGGTGCCGCTGAAGCCGATGGGTGCACCGCTGTTGATTCCTCCAGGCGGGTCATTCGCACCCGATCCTGAGCCGGTAGACCCATAGGTAGGTTGAAGGCCTCCGCCGTCACTTCTCTGTGTCTCGCCCACGTACACCCAACCGGAATGCTCGATAACCGCCACATCGACCGAGCCTGCGCCCCCGCCCCCGCCGCCGCCATCTCTTTGCTTGACACACTTCTCGGGGTCGCTCTCACACGGCGTAAACCCGCTCGGATCCACCCAATTCAGTGGATTGTTACCCACATAGCTATACCGATTCCAGGACTGGCTGTTGCCCGGCTCCGGCACAAACGGGTCCGGCGTCAAAAACCTCCCCATATGCGCGTCGTAGATTCTGCCCTTCATGTTCACGAGGCCGAGCTTGTTGAAGTGCTCGTGGCCGGTGTAGCCGAGTCGGGTCTTGGGGCGGTTCGGGTCGCTCGCGT
>JAKSBK010000143.1 GCA_022361155.1 Pseudomonadota bacterium | reverse complement strand
GGCCGCAAGTTCCACACCAGACCACTTCGCGAACTGCTGGAGACCTTGAATGCTAATCGTGCACGTCTGCGTTCGCGTCAAGCCTGAATGCACCGCCGCGTTTTCCGAAGCCACCGTGGCGAACGCTCGTGCCAGCATCCAGGAGCCAGGAGTCGTCAGGTTCGACGTCGTTCAGCAAAGCGATGATCCGCAGCGTTTTGTGCTCGTCGAAGTCTACCGCACGCCAGAGGATCCCCTTCGACACAAAGCGACCGAGCATTACAAAGCCTGGAGATCCACGGTAGCGGAGATGATGGCCGAGCCGCGCTCCAGCACTACGTATCGGAACCTGTTCCCGGACGATCGTCGTTGGGAATCCGCGGACCAGCCAAGATGAAGTTCCGCTTTGCCACCGCCACGCAGATCGTGTTCGGCCAGGGTTGCCTGGCCGAGCTGCCTTCGCTGCTCGCGCCGCTGGGAAGCCGTGCGCTCGTCGTTACCGGCGCCGATCCCACGCCGGCCGCATCGGTCCTCGGACTGCTAAGCGAGGCTGGAATCGAGTACTCGCTTCTTTCGGGTAGCGGGGAGCCCACGGCGCAGCTAACGCGTGACGGAGCGGCCATGGCGCGAGCTGAAGCCTGCAGTTTCGTGGTCGGCGTCGGTGGCGGCAGCACCCTTGACGCAGGCAAGGCCATCGCCGCGCTCGTGACCAATGGAGGCGATCCCCTGGATTACCTCGAGATCGTGGGGGCGGGCCGGCGTATCAGCAAACCTGCCGCGCCCTACGTAGCTATCCCCACGACAGCGGGCACCGGGGCCGAGGTCACGCGAAACGCCGTACTCACATCCGAGGAGCACGGTGTTAAGGCAAGCCTGCGAAGTGATTACATACTGCCCCGCATAGCACTGGTGGATCCCGAGCTTACCTATGGTGTCCCAGCGGCGGTTACGGCGAGCACCGGCCTGGATGCGTTGACCCAGAACATCGAGCCCTTCGTGTCATGCCGGGCCAATCCCCTGACCGACGCCCTGTGCCGCGATGGGATCCGCAGAGGCGCTCACTGGTTGCGACGTGCGTACGACGACGGCAGCGATGCTCAGGCGCGAGAGAACATGGCGCTGGCCAGCCTGTTTGGAGGACTGGCTTTGGCGAACGCCAAGCTCGGAGCCGTTCATGGTTTCGCCGCCCCGCTGGGCGGAATGTTCCGCGCTCCTCATGGAGCCCTGTGCGCATGCCTCTTGCCGCAGGTCATGCGGATGAACATCGATGCGCTGCGCGAGCGAGAGCCCGACAGCGGGTCGCTGGCTCGGTACGGTGAGGTAGCGCGTCTGGTCACAGGACGCAGCGATGCTACGCCCGACGACGGAGTGGCATGGGCCCAGGAGCTCAGGGACGCGCTGCAGATCCCGCCCCTGTCTGCCTATGGCGTGACCCGGGCGGATATCGCAGTGCTTACCGAAAAGGCATCGGCAGCGAGCAGTATGCAGGGTAATCCCATCAAGCTAAGTCACGCCGAGCTCCAAGCCATACTCGAAGCCGTGCTGTAGGCCAACAAGCCCAAGGGCAGCGCCCCTACGACCGCAACCGTGATGGCCACCTACCCGCATCGTCACCAGCCTTCGGGTTGCCGACGACGGGCCGGCTGCTTGCAAAAAGGGACAGCTTTGCCTATAGGCGGGCAGGTCGCATCGGTCCGCCCCGTTGGCGCGCACTCGAGTGACATATGAGCGCGAACAACAAGAACTCTGCTGCCAAGCCCTCGAGCAGGAACCTGCGGTCCCGTGGTCGCGCACGCACCAACACGGGCAACGTGAATGGCCCGTCGCGCGCCCGGCCAGCACCACGCACGGCGCGTGACCGCGAAGCCCCAGCACTGGTGCCATGCGTCGGCTGCGGTCTGTGTTGCACCTACGTGGCGGTCGAGGTCGATCAGCCCAACACGTTGAAACGCGCGACCGAAATCCTCTGGTTTCTTTACCACGAGCGAGTTAGCGTCTTCCGCGACGGTGACGGCGAGTGGTACGTCCAATTCGAGACTACCTGCAGGCATCTCACCGACGATCGAAGCTGCCGCATCTACCCACATCGTCCTCACACATGCCGCGAATACGAAGCGGCCGAATGCGAGGTAAACGCTGATGACGAAGGGCTGTACCTGAAGACCGCCGGCGAATTCCTCGACTACCTGCGCCGCTACCGCAAGCGCATTTACGCCAAGGTCAAGGACGGTTTCGAGCCTGATGCGGTCCGCGTGGAATCGCGGCATGCGCGTCGCAAACGTCTGCCCGTGTTCCACACCAATCTGCAACGCATGCGCGCCATGCGGTCCCACACGGCTCCCTAGCCGCGACGGCACCCAACCCCGATATCCTGGCTCGAACGCAATGAATCGCAGCTGGTAGGCAGAAGGCGCAGGAGCATGCCGGGAGTGAACATCGTCGGTACCGGGCTTTATGTCCCCGGCGAGCCGGTGCCTAACGCGGCGCTCGAGCGCGTCATGGATACCAGCGACAGCTGGATCGTTCAGCGCACGGGCATTCGGCAGCGCCACTATGCGGCCAATGGCGTTGGGGCGAGCGACCTGGGCACCAAGGCGGCGGAGCGGGCGCTGGCCGACGCCGGCTTGACGGCCGGCGATATCGACTACCTCATCTTCGGAACCATGACCCCGGACTACCTTTTTCCGGGGTCGGGCGGACTGTGTGGAGCCAAGCTCGGTGTGCCCGGGGTACCCGCGCTCGACCTTCGCCAGCAATGCGCGCTCGTACCGTTCGGCCTGCAGGTGGCGGACGGACTGGTGAACACCGGCTCCGCCGAGACGGTGCTCTTTGTCGCGGGCGAAGCGCATGCCGGCTTCATGCCCTGGAGCGCCTGGGATGTGGTCCGCGGCAGCCGGCGCACCGTTCCCCAGGAAGAGTACGAGCGAGCGACGCGGCATCGAGGAATCGCCGTGGTCTTTGGAGACGGCGCCGGCGCCATGGTGCTGCGACGAGCTTCGCAGCCTGGCCGCGGTCTGCTCGGAACGCGGTTGCTCACAGACGGACGCGATCGCGACTTCATCCAGTTCTCCGCGGCAGGCTTTCGCCGGCTGCCGGCCGTTCACCCCGCCATGCTCGCACGCGACGAGCACATCCCGACCATGCGGGGGCCGGAGTTGTTCAAACGAGCGGTCAAGGAGCTGCCCAGGGTGGTCTCCGACCTGTGCCGCGCACACGGGGTCGAAATAAGGGACATTGACTGCGTCATCGCCCACCAAGCCAACGAGCGCATAAACGAAGCGGTCCGGCAGTCCCTGGGACTGCCCCCGGCCAAGATGCCTTCCAACATCGCCAACTACGGCAACACGTCCGGAGCCACGATCTTCATCTTGCTCGACGAGCTGCGCCGCGACGGGCGAATTGGGCCAGGCGACCTGCTTTGCTTTGTTGCGCTGGGTGCAGGCCTGCATTGGGGCGCATCGCTATTGCGTCTTTGACTCCTGCACCGGAACGGCACACCGTGTTCGTAATCGTTCACCGGAGTGTTCGCCTCGACGACGGCTTCCAAGGGGCCTGAACGGTTACCCGTGTTCGGAGCAAGATTACATTTGAACTGATATTCTGAACCTGCTAATCTGTCGTAGGGTGAGACGTGTCAGCAGCAGGCCGAGTGCGTCCTGAACAGACGGCCTGGCGGGACGTCAGCGAGGTGCTTTCTACAGGCCAGCGAGCACCCAGCGGCGAGTTCATGGGCAGCATCCCGGTGACCGACATCGGCGCCGCGTACCAGCCCATAGTACGGATGGCCACCGGGAGCCTGTTTGCGTACGAGGTGTTGGCGCGGCCCCGGGCAGCCCTGCGCCTCACTCCAGAGAGGCTGTTCGAGCTGGCGTCGCTTCACAACGCCTGCGGTCGTCTGGGACGTCTGCTGCGCCGGCTGGCCCTGCCAGCGTGCGCGGGACGTGCGGTATTCCTCAATGTCCACCCAGAGGAGCTGGTGGACCGCTGGATCCTCCAGCCCGACGATCCCCTGTTCGGACACGACAACGAAGTGTACCTGGAGATCACGGAATCGGTACCGCTCACCCACTTCGATCTGGTGCGGGCCACCCTGGACGAGCTTCGCTCGCGCGGTCACGTGCACCTGGTCGTAGATGACCTTGGCGCCGGCTACTCCAATCTGCGCCGGATCGCGGACCTGGCACCCCAGATCGTCAAGCTCGACCGGTGTCTGGTCACGGGTCTGGATCGCAACGACCGCCAGTATCGCCTTGTGCGAGCAGTCGTCCGAATGTGCGAGGATCTGGGCGCGGAAGTCGTCGCGGAGGGCATCGAGACGCTGGATGAGCTCGAGGCGGTACGTGACGCCGGCGCCCACTACGGCCAAGGCTTCGTCCTCGGCCGACCCGCAAGCCTGCCGCCCCCGGTGATCTGGCACGCCCGCTAGTACCACGAATCACAGGTTCCGGCCGCTGACATCCATGAGAGACCTCCCCTACTTTTGCAGCGTCATGTAGCTGGGAGTGCACTCGTGCGCGATGCGGCACGCATCGGCATCGCATACGCCGCTGTAGCACTCATCGTTGGAGGTGCAGGGCCCGCCGATGCGCTGTATCGGCTTGCAGATCCTCGAGCCCATGTCGCAACGGTGGTAGGCTGCGCAACTCTGGGTGGGCGCCAGGTCCTCGTCCAACAGTGGCGGCAGCTCGCAAGGTTGTCCGGGTTGGCTTACCGGGCTGCAAACTCCAGGTGTGATGACGGGAACCGGCCACAACGTGGCCTGAATGCCCGCGCAATACAGACCGGGCGAACACGGGTTGGGCACGCCGAGACCGCAGGTGCTGCCGAGCTCCAACAGAGGACCGCACAACCAGCCTGCCTGGAAGTCAAGCACCTGGCATGCGAGACCGATCTGGCACAGCTGGCCGGTGACCGGATCGCAAGGCTGACCGGGAGCCGCTCCGAGCAGTTGATCGAAGGTCACGCAGCGGTCGCTGGCGCAGTACTCTCCGTGCCGGCACTCGGAATGGGTGAGCGAGCCGCTGCATGAGCTGCCCAGCTCGAGCGGTACATGGCAGGTGTCGTCGCACTGAAGGCCTGGCTGGCACTCGTGGTCCCGACTGCAAAACACGCCGGGGCCGTTTGGCAACGTACAAACGCCGGGACAACTTGCACCAAAATCGCACCAGCCGTCCATGGCGCACTCCAGGTCGTGATTGCAGGGGCCACCGAGGGGCACGGTCCCTTGCAACGCCTGTTCGCACTCGAACGGCAGGCCGGTCGAATAGGCGAGGCAGCCCCAGCTGCGCATGGAGTTGATGCACGTGTCGATAGCCGCGGCTTCCACAACCAACGTGCCGGCCTCGATGGAGCGTTTCAGGTCACCGAGCTCGCTGTCCTCGTACATCCTTTGCTGAGTCACGACGCAGTCCTGGTTGTTCAGGAACAGCTCCACCTCCCCGGCCACGCAGGCATGCAACGCGTCGCAGCGAGCTTGCGCCATGCGCGCAGGCAGATCCGCTACGAGGTCGGCTTGCGATTCACCGCAGGCGGACAGCAGGACAAGCAGGGCACGCTGCCACACGAGATGGCGTGTCTTGCTGTGCATGTGCTCATTTAACCCGCGCCAGGCCAGCAGAGCAAGAATCGGAACAGCGGCACCGGCCCCGAGCGCCTCGGTGCCTTTGTAGTTCTTCGCTCACAGCCACAACGCAAGAGAACGCGTCGGCTCCGCATTCCTTCCAGGCATGCCCGCGGTCGCAGCAGGACTTGGCAGGCCGATCCTGCTGGCCCATCACGGTTGCCCGCGCTGCGGCGCACCTTGCATCGATCGCTGCGATTGCATCGAGCCGTTCCGGATCGACTCATGGCCATCTCGATCCGTGCGTATTATAGTCGCAGCGTGAGTGGTCATGAAGTGGCTGTGCGCTCGGGTTACCTGACGGACGGCCGGTGCTCCTGAACTGAAGCGAGGCAATGCATGAATGCGGGTGTATTCCCAGCTACGGCACGGGCGAGCGTGCTCCTGGCGTGTCTGACGGCAGCCGGAGCCCTTGGATGTGGGGCGGATGCAGGACCCGCATGGATGCCACCTGCGGGCACGGGGCGCGCGGGCTCGGGAGCCGGAACCGTGGGAACCGGTGCTGGCGGCGCAGCCGGCGGGGCTGCTGGCGCGGCGGGTGGCGCAGGCTCGAACCTGGCCGGCATGGGCATGGGCGGTGCCGTCGCTGCGGCGGGCATGGGCGGCGCTGGCGGCATGATCGCGGCCGGTTTCGGGGGGATCGGCGTGGGCGGCATGGGCATGGGCGGCGCTGGCGGAACCCTGCCGCCGGTGACCAACTCGACCATGCCGGATCTCAAGGTCGCCTTCACCGGCGACATGGCGGTGAGACCAGGCCAATCCGACGAAGTCCTCAAGCTAATCAAGCGGGAACGCGCCCACCTGGTGCTGCACGCCGGTGACCTCGGTTATGGCGACGGCCCCGTGGCGTTCGAAAACCAGCTCAACAGCGTCCTTGGCGACACGTACCCCTACTTCTACTCGGTCGGCAACCACGACACGGGCAACCAGGGTTGGTCCACCTACCAGCAGAACATGCAGAAGCGTCTCGACAAGATCCCCGAGGCGAGCTGCACCGGCGATCTGGGCGTCCGATCGACCTGCACCTACCAAGGGCTGATGTTCATTCTCTCGGGCGTGGGCACGGTCGGCAACACGATGGCCCACAACAGGTACATCAGCAACGAGCTCTCCAAGAGCGACCAGCTCTGGGAAATCTGCGACTGGCACAAGAACCACACCGACATGCAGGTCGGCGGCAAGAGCACCGAGGTGGAGGCAGCTACCTACAAGGCATGTCTCGACGGTGGCGCGATCGTCGCGACAGCGCACGAGCACTCGTACGGCCGCACGTTCACGCTAACCAACTTCAGGGGTCGCCCCTACGGCAAGATGGGCCCCCCCGATATGCTCACGCTGAGCGAGGGCTCGACTTTCGTATTTCATTCTGGAATCGGCGGTTCCGACATCCGCGTCTTCCGCTCGCACGGAAACAACTCGTGGTGGGCCACCATCTACACCAGCGACCGCTTCGTCATGAACGGTATGCGGGTGAACAACTTCAGCGCGAATTTCGGGGCGCTGTTCATCACGTTCCATGTCAACGGCAACCCGCGCAGCGCCGAGGGCTATTTCAAGACCATCAGCAACGACACGATCGATCGGTTCACCGTCACGAACATGAAACCATGAAGCGCTGAGAGCCTTCTTGCGTTGGCCTCGCCAAAGACCGGCCACGCTCGGTCAATCCACTCGCGCCAAGGGGTTGGTCCAAACGAGACCCGGAAAACGAGCGAAGTCGCCGTCGGTGCTGCAAAGCGTCAGACCGTGTTCGATCGCCAGCGCAGCGAGATGCGCGTCCGGAACCAGGTTTGGACGAGAAACCGAGCCGAGCATCAGGGGCTCCAACACCTCGGCGTGGCTGGCCGTGGGGCTCGGCACCCACGCCGTTTGAGCCGAGAGCCATTCACGTACCTGGCGCCACGCAGCGCTGATCGGTTCAGGTCGTTCAAAGACGCGTGCGTTGCTGACGAGACGCACGAACGCAAGGAGCGACGGCCAAGCCAAGCCCACCCGGGTAGAACCGCTCAGCTGTCCGTCCAGCCATGCGCGAGCCGCTGCATGCTCCGCGAAATCCGATACATGGGCGTACACCAGCAGATTGGCGTCGACCAGAATCACCTGTACTCGTCGCCTTCCGCGAACGCCAAGAGCTCCGCCACGTCGTCCACGTTGGCACGGCGCGGCCGCAGACTCACGACAGCAGTCCGAAAGCGCTGACGGCGAGCCGGCCGTTCGAGGGAATCGAGCCCCCGCCTGAGCGCCTCATTGACGACTTGCTTCAGGCTGGCCCCGCGCTTGTCCATCACGCGCTGCAGCGCCTTGGCCACGTCAGAGTCCAGCGTCAGCGTCGTGCGCATGCACAAGCGCATAGCAGGGCTGCCATTGCGATGCAAGCAGCGAACATCATGATGTTCGGCTTGCTCGACGAGTCGCCGACCGACAGGGCAAGCATGGGGCAAGCATGGGGCAAGCATGGGGCAAGCATGGCGCAGGCATGGCCCAGCTCCGGCTGGCGTCAGCTCCCGGTTTCGAGGTAGCCCAGCTCTTCCAGCCGCCTGCGGTCCTCCACGCTCAATTCGACCGCCGCCGGTGGTGGTGGTGGTGGTGGCGGCGGCGCCCGGAGCGCGGCGCCCATCCGGCGTTCGAGCTCCGACAACATGCGCTTGCCTCTGCTGTTGCGCTTCGACCAGAGGTTGCTCTCTTCGCGGGGATCCCGCCTGAGATCGTAGAGCTCATGTTTGCCGTCGCTCGAGTGAATCAACTTGTAGGGCCACTTGAAAAACGCGCGCCGGATGCGTTGGAAACGGTGCCCCCAGCGTGGGTTTCTGAGAAACCGGGCCCTGTCAAAGTAGTTTTCCGAGATGGCCGGCGTGTTGTGCGGTGTCGCGGAGAACTTCGGCAGCATCGCCGCGGCCGGTTTGCCCAGTGCACGCAGGATCCGATTCGGCAGATGCTGCGATGCCACGACCGTGTCATCCACGCGGCCCGACCGCTGCGTTGGGAGCGCCACGATCAAGGGTACGCGGATGCCCTCTTGGTACACGTCGCGAGGGTGCTCCGCCCACAGATGTTCTCCCAGGTACTCGCCGTGATCGGACGTGATGACCACGACGCTGCGATCCCGCTCGCGCTCAAGATGCCTTAGCAGGGGGTCGAGCCCTGCGTCGAGGTTGGCCAGCGCGGTATCGTACTGGTCCACGAGCTTCTGCACCAGCTCTGGCGGCGCGGGATCGATGCCCGGAAAGACGGCCCTGCGCAGTGCCAGCAGGTTGGGAGTGGACCGGACCTCGACAGCATAGCCCACGATATCGGGCCGCGGCGGCACCGTACTGTACTCGCGGTGCGTGTCCATGTAGTTGAGAAACAAGAAGTAGGGCACG
>JAKSBK010000142.1 GCA_022361155.1 Pseudomonadota bacterium | reverse complement strand
GCCTGTGTCGTCACCCTCGTCGACCGCCTCATCCACAGATGTGAACTCATCCCCATCGAGGCCAATAGCTACCGAGTCAAGGAAGCCAAAGAGCGCGCTGCCAAAAAACGGCGTGCTAGGACCGCTCGGAACCCCAAGGCGTGAACGCGCCGAATAGACGCGCTTTTGGTCGATCGGCAACATGAGGTCAACTAAGTCATGCTCCTGCCGCTGATCAACTCGTCCATGATGACCAGCGGGCTCGCCGGCTATGACCTGCGGGCCCTTTTCCTTTCCGTCGCTTCTCGCACACGAAGGCTACGTCCCTCTCAGCTTTCCAGGCCACTTCTCGGGGGATCGCGCTCGATTCCTGCGGAAATCGGTGGCCGTCAAGATACTACGCCCATGGTGAGGAAGGCGGGCCTCGCGCAACGCGGGCACCCGGCTCTGTGGGGTTCAGTGGGCGGACCACCAAGCAGCGGCGGCGCCCAAGAGGAAGACGCCCAGCACAGTGGCTATCCATGCCCGCTGCCGTCTACGAGTAGGAGCCGTCCAAGTTTCGTCTCCCCGCAAAGCAGAGTACCGAACGGGAGCGAATGCCACCATAGAGGCCAGGAGTACGTACGCATACCAAGGTGGCCGGTCCCAGAAGAGGAGTGATATCCCGTATCCAATGACCGAGCACAGATAGAGAATCACCACAACGGGACGGCGCCGGATCGATTTGTCAATCATGTCACACTATCTCCCCTGGCCGCTGCGGGTGCAAGGGTGAGGCGGGCGGCCGTCGCCGCCCGCTGTCTTGGCGCCGTGGGAAGGCGTGGGCCCAACGCGATTAGGTGGGGCCGGTGGCGCCATCGGCCACGCAGACGATACAAAGACCGCATAAGCCGCCGCAAGCTGCATTTTCGACAATGCAAGCTAGGCAGGGAATTGAAGCGAAAGGGTTGGCAACAGTGGTGGCGCATATTGAGGCGCAAGCAACACTTGCGGCTGTACAGCCCAAGCAAGTGAGGCATTCACCCCAGCAACTGCCCGAGTCGTCATCCGTAGTGCCTTCCGTATCGTGCCAAAAACGAGAATGTTGATATGCATAGGTCCTCCAGGGTTCCGGCAATGTCAAGCTCAGCCCGGCAAGTATTGCCGAAGACGCTACAATGGACCTATTGTACCAAAACCAAGTTTGATAGACCCCATTCGAATCATAAACGTCTACATAGACAATGGGATCACTGGTAGAAGTTTGCACATCATTATGTACAAGCGTATTGCCGCTAGAGTCAAACCCTCTAAAGGTTGCTGCGGTCCCATGGCCATCGTTGACCCGAAGTGTGTAAGACCAGCTCACTACGCCAATACTTCCGCCACCTCCAGGTGACGCCCCGATCGCCACCGTCGAAAAAGACGGTGAAGGTGGAGGTTGAACGGCTCGGGCGTTCGGATCTTGAACAAGAGGGGCGAATCCCACCGCTGAAGAAGACGGTGAGGGTGAAGCGGCTGGAGCGTTCAGATTTTGAGCAAGAGCGCTCCCGTTGGAGGCTCCAAGAAATGCCGAAATTAGCAAAAGGCAGAACACTTGTTGAACTAAATCTACCGATCGAAAATAGTTTTTGAACCCATTTTTTTCTTGCATAACTTTATCTCTAAAATTGCAACTCAGAAAGCAACCATCCCTCAGTAGAGCCGAGGAATTTGACTGCGGCTGCTTTTTAATGAGCCGCCTAAAGCGGCGGCCCTACAGGAACCGCTCACGAGCGGTGCTTCTGCGGCCGGTTTAGACCAGCCGGAGGCTGGTCCAACCGTCCTCCCTCTCTTGGTGCCGTATATATATGTCCTCCTTTTTGTGGGTCGCGCCGCCCACCCAGTTCTGAAAGCGGCGAACATGTCTAGTTAGTGATGCGAGGGGGCCACTTTTTCAAAAGAATCGAGACCTCGGCCGAGCTAAGGTACAGAACGGGACGCGTTGGGCTCTCCCCTTGGCACACCGAATCTGCGGACCACGGGGTCCTCGGGATAGTGGGCACGCGTCTGGGCAACGAGCTCTTGCAGCCGCCGATGCTCTCCGCGTGCTGCCAGCACGTACATTAGCAAGTGGACAGGGGCCAGATCGTTCGGAGCCAGCGCGAGAGCACGGTTTAGATGCGTCTCGGCCTCGGCGGCTCGACCTTGTTGGAACAACCAGCGCCCGTAGAAAAAATGCCCCCTCGCGTAACCGGAATCCAATTCCAACGCCCGACGAAAGTGCGCTTCAATCTCCGACCTCCGTCCGAGCGCGCTTTTGCAGATAGCCAAGTTGATCTCCAAAATGCCGTAGTCGGGACGGAACGTCTGGGCGCGCTCGAACAAACGCAATGCCTCCTCAAACTTGCCGGTGCGCATCTTCGTGAGACCGTAGTTCATCAGGGCGCGCCCGTTGCGCGGGCTCTTGGCGACCACGTCGGCCCACAGCGAAGCATCGCTGTGCCACACGCGATTCCTGGCCTGTGTGCCGGTCGCATGCACCGAAAGCAGCGCCATAGCAGCCAGCGCCGCGACGACCGCATTGCCTTGACGCTGCAAGATCGCGGCACCCGCCCAGCCAAAAGCCAGCGCAAGCCCGGCGTATGGGAAGTAGATGCGATGCTCGTTGTAGGGCTCCGAAAGGGGCACGACGCTCGAAGTCGGGATCAATGCCAGCGCGAACCAGCACAAACCGAAAGCGGCGGGACGTGCCCAGGGATAGGCCGAAAGGCGCCAGATTGTACCCCCCAGCAGCAGCAACCCCAACACACCGCCGAGCACGCGTGCGTCGCTCCAGCTCGTAAGAAAACCCAAATCGGTATCGGCGGTCAGGCCTACAGGCAGAAAGAACAGCCGCAGCCACACGTACGGCTGCGTCCGTGCATAGGTCAGCCGATCGATGGTGCTGTAGACCATCGTATCTGGCTCCATTGCGCGAACCAAGACGTAGAGCAGGGCAGCGCCCGCAAACGCTGGCCCCACGCTCGCGGCTACGCGTCGGTTCCACGTGTCTCGTTTCAGCCAGCCTCCGACAGCCCGTCGCTCTTCCAGGAGCAGCACCATCACGAGCAGCAACGGCGCGTACATGACGGTAAGTGGCTTGGCTAGACCGCCAACAAGCATTGGCACGAGATGAAGCTGCCACCTCCGGAGTTTGGGCCACTGGAGATATACGAGCAACGAACAGACCACCGCAAGGGTCGCTACCAAGCTGGAGCGCGCGGAAAGATAGTTGACCGTCTCGGTGTTGGCGGTGTGAACTGCAAAGAACGTAGCAGAGAACAGCGCGATCCATGGATGCCACGACGAGATGTCGCACAGGTCCAAGAGCTTGCGATACAATGCGAGCAGCGCAATCCAGACCGTCAGGTGCAGCAGGAACTGCGTTTCGTGAAAGAACGCAGGTTTGAGACCGTCGGCCCGCGCGTAGTCAAGCGCGTAGCTCAGCGTCAGCAGCGGACGGTAGCTCGCGTTCTGTGGCCGAGCCGAGTACGTCAGGGGATCGCGAAAGAAGCTAGGCACGTCACGCAGGCTACGAATCGCGGCGTTGTCCTCGATCACGTGGAAGTCGTCGAATTGAAAGCCATTGTCGAAATGGTTCGAGTAGGCCCAACCGATCAGCAGTAGCGCGCCCACACCTGCAGCGACGATCCCCGCTCGCGATTTGAGCCCTTCATTCACGTCGATCACGTCGTAGTAGCCCAATTTGTTCCGCGAGGAGCCCAAGGAGGAAGAAGATGATCCCGGTCACGATCGCGAGCATCGCGCCGACGCTCACACCGTCGCCCCGGAGCACGATGGGCAGGCCCCAGGCGACGCCGAGGAGGAGACTCGTGAGGGAGATCGGCAGAAACAGACGCATCGGGTTGAATAGCACGACGACGTTGAGAATCTCAGCGAGCGTATCGATCGCTGTACGCGTACTGATCGTGCTGACGCCGGCGATGCGCTCCCTCACACGAATGGGGTGCTCGACCACCACGTGCCGCTCGCTGATGAAAACCATAACGAGGACATCGCTGAAAGCCATGGAGTCCGGGCACAGACCTGCGTAGCGCTGCGCGAGCTCGGTATCGTAGAGCTTCATGCCAGAGTTCAGGTCGCGCACGTCAAGCGGAAGTAAGAACCTGGCTACAAAGCGAAGAAGCCCCCTACCCAGCGCTCGGTAGCGACCGCCACGCTGATTGCCCCGGCGGTCTCCAACTACCATATCCGCGTCGGCTTCCGCCACAGCGTTACGCAAGCGCCGAACGTCCTCCACGTCGTGTTGGCCGTCCGCATCCAGCGTGCAAACGTAGCGAGTCGTAGCAGCAGCGAGGCCTGTCTTGAGCGCCGCGCCGTATCCGCGGTTTCGCTTGTGTCGCAGCACGGTCATCCATTCGGTCATCCATTCGGCGTGCTCGGCCGCAAAAGCCTGCAGCACCCCCAATGTGGTGTCGCACGAGCCATCATCAACCACGATCAACTTCCAACCATGCTGAACGCATGCGTTACACACCTGAGGCAAGAATCTGCGCAGTGCCGCCTCCTCATTGTAGGCAGGCATCAACAACGTCAGCTCAGGGTTCATCAACGTAGCCTCAGGGAGCGTACCGTCTCCAGCCGGCTGCACGCCGATTTCGGTGAGGAAGCAAGAATCCATGCCAAACCGATGGCCCTTTAGATTTGCACTTCTCATGGTCCGACTCCACCTCACGCTCTGACTACGATCTGATCACCGACGTTCCCGAGCCTCCGCTGCTTCGAGTGCTGCTTCGAGCCGCGGACCCGCAGCTGTGCCCGGGTGCCCGGCTGGCGGCGCCGCGTGCGCGGCCCGGGCAGGCACCGCTGGCGGCCCCCCCCCCCCCCCGCGGCGGGGCATGTTCGCCAAGGCCATGAGCCCTCGCCTCGAGGGGGGCCTCGAGGGCAGCCTGCTGTGT
>JAKSBK010000141.1 GCA_022361155.1 Pseudomonadota bacterium | reverse complement strand
GGGGCTCGCTGGCAAGGCGGACCGACGAAGACTGCGGTTCATTTCGATGCTGTGCAGCGCATATTCGAGGAGGTCCCAACGCCGCCAGCGGGCGCCAGGGCTGGGGCCAAACGATCAGGATTCCTGTGGCGAGGTACTAGCTGTCCGGCATCCAGATCTTGACACTGCTGGGCAGCGAGAGCCCGAGCCCGACGCTTACCATGTGATTGAAATGGGAAAGACGGTCCCTCGCGTCGATGGCCCCGTCCGGGAAAGCGCCGAGCGCTCCAGCTTCGTCGGTGCCGGACGTGTTCCAGGCAAAGGGTAGGGCGCGCCACTCCAGCGTGAGCGAGACCGCACCGGAGAGGTACAGGGTCAGCCCAGCGGAAAAGGTCGGCGCGATGGTCGAGCGCGGGGTCCGGCCCGCGAGGATCTGACTCCTAACGCAGGTGCTCAGACTGACGAAGTCCGTCCCGCAGGCTGCGAACTGAGCGGCCGTGGCTTCGCCACGTTCTTCCACGCCCACAAAGGCCACGCCGGCGCCGAGGTAGAAGTCTGTATCGATGAACACTTTCTCGAATAGCCCCATCTTGCCCCGCAGGGGAATAAACAGGGCCTGGGCTACACCCACCCACTTGATGCGTCCCACCTGTTGTGGGAAGACACTTGGGTCCGGCAGGCTGAGCACGTTGCGTTCGTGGGGCTGGCCCTTTATCTGCACCTCGGTTGTCAAATACGTGTCAAGAGACGCTACGCCGTACCCTCCCCAGACTCCGATGCCAAGCCAGTCGCTCAGGTGGTAGCTCGCCGAACCGCCGGCCAGAACGGTGCGGCTGAACTGGTCTTGCAGGGTGATCCCGGCGAGCGGTTGGAACTGCACGCGGCCCTGCCGATACAATCGCAGCCCCATCACGGAGGGGGCTCCGGCAAGAGGCCCCGAGATTTGAACATCTTGGGCGGCGCCTGGCGACGGAGAGTGGGCCGCGAAGGCTGTGAGCATCGCGACGGGTAAAAGCGGACGCTTGATGATCCTGATCACGTTATGCACCCACGCTACTTTGGCTTGGTGTACTCGAAGGTGAACGGGAAGAAGAGCGTGAGCCCGAGATGGATTGCAACGTTGTTTGTCAGCGTGTTGGTCTGATCGATCCATGTATCGGGGTTCGGCCGGCCCGGTCCCAGCGCCACGCTCAGGTTTTCTAGTCGCTCCAGATAGATGTAGTCACGGAGCTCCGCGAAGAAGGTCAGGTATCGGGTGACGAAGACCCGTATGCCTACGCCCACGTTGAACGATACGCGCCAGTCGAAAGAGAAGTTGCGGATGGCTGGATCGACGACCGCGACGGGCCTTGTCCGCATCATCCCCACGCCGCCGATCAGATACGAATCGTACTGGAACAGGTACTCGTTGAACATCGAGAACTTGCCGTATATCGGGACGTACGTGAAGTTGAGATGGGCGCCTAGCTGGTATTCGGTGATAGGGACTGCCAGGCGGGTGGAACGCCGGATGGAGAAGTTCAGCAGCGATTCGTTCTCGAACCCCTGATACCAGAGCAGATTAGCGCCGACCGCCAGCACGTTGGTGATCCACAAGTTCAGGGCGGCGGCTAGCGAGTTGTGGGACATGTACTGATCGTTGACGGTGAACGCTATCGAAGGCGCCAGCTCCAGCCGCCCGTTGCGCAGCGCGTAGATCTGCTGCACCGCATACACCTCTTCGACGACCTCGGCGTGGTGCTCGCGTGCTTCTTCGGCGCCCTCTTCCTCGCCCTCACCCTCGGCGATGATTTCCGACAGCACGTCGCCGGCGGGTTCTGCCCTTCTGGGTTTCTTTGCGGCTTCGCGCTTCTTCTTGGGCTTCTCCGCTCTGCGCTCTTCCTGCTCGGCCTCGACGTCTTCCAGATCGAAAGACATGTCTTGTGCAAGCGCGCCGTCAGGCACACCCCATGCGATGCAGGCGGCGCACCCGGCGCCCAGGATCGTGCTGTAGTGCCGTGCAGCCACAGGCTGTTCAAGAACTCGCTTCATGCTTGCTCCGCGCGAGGGCTCTGGCATTGCTGGCGAGCAGCGGGGCCCCACTGCTGCAACTCCATGAAATTACGAGATAAAGGGCATAGAAACGAAAGCGAGCCGACTATATCATGCACGCAGCTACGCGAGCAACGCCTCCCCGGTCGCAAGCAACGCGTACCGGGTGCCTCCGCGCTGTCTGCTCTCGGGCGTCCGAGCTCATGGTTGGTGGTACTAGGCGGCAATGCACTCGCTGTCCGGTTTGGCAAAAAGCACTTCGGCGAACTGTCCGGCCTCGAACTCGCGCAGATCCTCGACGCCCTCGCCAAGCCCGATGTAGCGAACCGGCACGCTGTGCTCGTCCGCGATCCCGAGGATCACTCCGCCCTTGGCGGTGCCGTCGAGCTTGGTAAGCACGATGCCGCTGATATCGAGCGCTTGCCTGAATGTGTGTGCCTGTTGAATGGCGTTCTGCCCGGTCGTGGAGTCAAGCACCAAGAGCACCTCGTCGGGCGGTCGGCCGCCGAGCGCCTTCATCGCGGTCCGATGCACCTTCTTGAGCTCATCCATCAAAGGTACTTTGGTATGCAGTCGGCCCGCGGTATCGGCGATGACAATGTCGAAGTCCTCGCGCGCTGCCCGGTTGATCGCTTCGAACACCACCGAGCCGGGATCCGCGCGTTCCTTGCCCTTGACAACGGGGCAACCCACTCTGCGCCCCCAAACCTCCAGCTGCAAGACCGCTGCTGCCCGAAACGTGTCCGCCGCGGCTAGCAGCACCCGCTTGCCCTGCTCCTGGAACTTGCTCGCCAGCTTGCCGATCGTGGTCGTCTTGCCTGCCCCGTTGACCCCAACCACGACGATTACAGCCGGCCGCTCGCTGCCAAGTGCTCTGGGACCAGCGCCGTTCGAGGAAAGCAGCGCCCTTGCCTCATCTTTCAGCGCAAGCCAGATCTGCTCTTCGCTGGAGAGCTCACCCGCCTCGGCCCGTTCGCGCAGCTTATCGAGCAGTTTCGCTGTGGTTTTGGTGCCGACGTCCGCGCTGATCAGTACCTCCTCGACCGCATCCAGCAGCGCGGGCTCGATCCGATAGTTGCCGGTGAACAGCTTGGCGAGGCGCGAGATCAGACCGGACCTGGTGGTCGAGAGCCCTTTCTTGAGGGCAAGTCGTTGCTGCTCGTCGCTCGCGCGACGTTCAGGCGTTTCGCTCTCCTGCGGGCCCGGCGGGCCCGGCTCCCCATCCGGTGTGGCGGGTGTTGCAGCGCGATCCGCTTGCAGCGCCGGTTCGGCTCCCGGTGTCGTCGCCCCCGGTTGCTCGCTCGGCTTTGCCGCGTCGCCTGCTTTTGTTTCAGCGAGCGGTTGCGTTCCTGCGTCTCGAGATGTGCGAGGCGGAGGCAGGACCTTGCGCTTGGAAGCGAGCAGCACGCCGATGCCGACGGCTAGCAGGAGCGCGAGGACGACCAGGGGCAGTGCCAAGTCCATACTTGATCAATCCGATGCAATCGATCCCATGCAGTGCGGGTCAGACTATAGATGCCCCCCTGCCTCAGTCAATGATGCGGAGCTCGGGTGGCGAGGAATCGGGTTGCGTGCTGTTCAATCCTCGCGATCAGCTCGCGGCTCGGGGGCAGCTCTGCGTAGGCCGCCACCTCGACCATGCGTGTGAGTTCCTCCAGGTCGCTGTCCAGCCAGTCGCGGGCACGCGCTGCCTCGAGCACCTCCCGTGGCGTGCGGTGGTTCCATAGCGAGGCCGAGCTCAGAACAAGGCAAGCCACACGACGAAACGGTTGCAGTGCACGCTGACGCAGACTCTCCAGGGTGACTCGGAGCTGGGCAAGCTCGCCCCGGTGGGGAATCACGAGCGTGGCCCGAGTCGGAGCGAAGCCCGGCGCTTCCGCATTCAGCTGCCAGATTCCAGCGAGAAGTCGTTCGACGTGGAAGCGACCGGTCTCGTTGCAGCGTACTTCGACAGGATCCACCTTTGTGATCTGCGTTGGCGTATCGGTCGAGGCGGCGCTCGCTGCTCCCTCGTAAGTCAAGCCTATACAGGCTCCACTCACAGGCGCTGGCGCCACAAGTTCCTGAACCACGCCCGCTATCGAGTACTGGTTCGCTCGACGCAGCGTGCCTCGTGGACCGTATCCTACACCCGCCTCCTCGTTCGACGGCAGTCGCTTGCTTCGTGCGGGGTCGCGGAGCTCCTTGCGTGCCATGAGCAGCCAGGCTGCCCCTGCTACGGCCGCGACCAGGGCGAGCCAAAGAGGGTCCTTGGGGTGTGGGGACGCGCGCACCCGTAGCTGCCAGGGCTCTGATCGCGCAGAGGCCAGCCATGGCACGTCGCTCTCGAATCTGGCTGTGATCTGAAACCGTCCGACCCGATCGGTTGCCAGCGCGAGCTTGGTGCGAAATCCGCCTCGTGCATCCGTTGACAGTGTAGCGAGCCGGAACGAGTCGTCTTCAAACAACTCCACCGTCATGCCGGGCAGCCCCGAGCCGCCGCTGCTCAGAAGGCCGCTAGCGCCGATCGTTTCGCCCGCGAGCGCGCTCGTGCCCGCGCCGCGAAGCGTGAGTCGGACCGGGGCGGTCTTCACCACCGCCATCGACGCTCGAGCTCCCTGGCGTCGGCCATCATCGCGGGTACGAAGGGTAAGAGTCGTCCTACCTGCGCCACCCAGCAAGCGCGTGGGTACGCGCAGGACCGCCACGCCCGCCGAAGTCGCTCGTGCCTTGGCAAGCTCGGTCCCGCGCTGGTCGAGCAGCCGGACTTCAACCCCTGCAGGGTCGAGTTCGGACAGGACCCGAACCCGAACCCGCTGCTCTGCGCGTACCAGATCCACCCTAACTGGCTCGTGCGGGGGCACGAGTCGCACGGGGACACGTTTTGGGTCGAAGAGCAGCTCACCGCCGCAGGGTTCGTACAATCGGTCTCCCCCGAAACTGAGACGAGCGCGAAAGCGACCAGCGAGCGATCGCAGCTTGAATCGGACCTTGCCCTCGGGGTCGGTTGGTTGCTCGAGGTTGCGCTTGCGTCCGACCGCGCCCGGCCCGAGCACGGCCCCTTCTATGCGGCGCGCAACCAGCGGCAGGCCGTTGCTGTCGGTGAGTCGAGCGGTGATGGTGGCGCCGTTGGTCGCGACCCGTGCGACTTCGATGCTCAGGCGGCAGCGGGCCTTGACGCGAACCATCGGCTGCGCGCCCACAGGGTGCGGGCTCGCGGGGGCCATCAGCAGGCCCGTAGCCCAAACGAGCTCGAGCCAGCCCCGAGCACGCGAGTCGCGACCGGCACCTGTATTACGGCTAGGGATTCCGAGCATCCTCGGGCTCTCGGTCCGATCTTGAAGACACTCCCAGTCCCCTATACTCAACCGGTCGGTCCCGCCGTACTTGCATACATGAGTTGCGGCCAATTCTGTTGTCAACACAACTACGCCGCCACACTGCCCGGCCTGGGTGTTGTTGCGCTTGCAGGGTACGATACCAGGTGAAGACGGTGGCTGGCACAAGTGCAGACCCACAGTTGGCTAGAGCTCGAGCCGTTGCTGGCGCCCGAAGTGGCGTGCGGCATAGCCCGCAGCGGTTGGTTGGGCCAGAGGCCGGTGGCTGATGCGTGCTTGCCGTCCAGTGAGCGTGGTGTCGTTCTGCACGGCGTTGTGTGCGGCCATCGGCATGACGGTATCGGTGGGGCTTGCCGATCCGCGCAGCGAGTATCTCATCCGGCTCTTGCGTTCGTCAGGCCAGTTTCGTGTTCGAGCCCAGGCCGCGGTGGCACTGGGAAGGGGATCCTCGGATGAGGCCGTTTTGCGAGCACTGGAGGGCGCGCTCGCGGACCGGCACCCAGCGGTTCGTGCTGCGGCGGCCAGCGCGCTGGGCGTGCACGGTGGTCCGCTGGCGTTGGCTTCGTTGCGGCGAGCTCGTGGCGATCGAGAGGCAGCAGTGCGTAAAGCGGTAGATTCGGCCCTGGCCCGCATGCGCAGCGCCGACGGGCGCCAAGCCGCTTCGTCCCCTCGCGGCGGGGCGCCGGGCTCGGAGGGGCCGCCTGCGTCATTGCATGGCGGCGGTCGCTACTACGTAGGGGTAGGCATGCCCGGCAGTCGCGTTGCCTCGGTGGACCGATCGACCTTGCTGCACGCGCGCTCGTTCCTCGAGCGGGCCCTGCACAAAATGGAGGGCGTGGTGGTCGCTCCCGAGCATGAGAGCCGGCGAGCAGCCAAGAGGGTCATCGAGCGAAAGGCGCTCAGGGGGTACTATCTGGACAGCTCCGTCGTGAGTCTCGAGCGCCGCCGTGCCGGATCGGTGCGGGCAGTCGTATCGATCGTCGTCAACACCTACCCGGAGCGCAACATGAAAGCTGTCCTGCGCGGTGCTGCCACTGTCCACGGGTCTTCCGACGGCGGCAAGGCGATCGAGGGTGCCTACCGGGGAGCCTTGCGCAGGTTGCCGCAAGCGCTCGCATCGGCTCAACACTAGAACGCACCAGGACTCGGAGTCGAGGATGCCAGACACGCAAACGGTGGGCGACGTTGTGAAGGTCTCCGAGGAGCGAGCGGCCCGACGCAGGCTGCGCAACTTCATTCTGGACGCGCGTTTCCAGCTGAAATACACGGGCATGGTGATGCTCGTGACGGTCGCCGTGGCGGCTGTACTGGGGTTGCTCGCCTACGAGTACTCCACGGGGCAGACCGAGCTCATGACCATCATGCAGTTGCAGCAGCAAGGCGAGGTCGGCCCGGAGCTTGCCGCTTTCTTGGAGCAGGAGGCGCGGCGCGCAGACAGCCTCGTGTTGCTGGCCATCGTTGCCGGCATAGCCGTGCTTTCGTTGGCTGTTGGTGTTACCGGGATTGTGATCACACATCGCGTGGTCGGGCCGGCGCACCGTATCTCCCGGCTGCTACGCCAGGTGCGCGACGGTCGCTTGGACACCGAGCCGCCCGGCTTGCGCAGGGGAGACGAGCTTCGCAACCTGTTCCAGGCGTTCGAGGAGATGGCGGAGAGCCTGCGCGCGCGCGAGGCGGGTAATTTGCGCCGAATCGATTCCTTGATCGCGGAGCTGCGGGCCCAAGGGGGCGATCCAGAGATCATCGAGACCCTGCGTCAAATCCGCCAGAACCTGGGTATGAGCTAGAACGCATTCTCATAGTACTGCACGCGCCCCTCTGGCACGTCGAAGACCACGGCCGCGGCGTCAAACCGAACTCGAACCGGTCCGAGACTCGCGACTGCCAACCAGCGTGCCGTCGCCTGTCGGATGCGGCTCTGCTTGCGCGAGTCGATGGTTTCTGCTGGATGGACCCAGCGGGCGTCTCGTCGAGCCCTGACTTCACACACGATCAGAGTCCGACCGCGCCGTGCGATAATGTCGAGCTCGAGGCGCCCCACCCGGACGTTGCGGCCGACAATCAGGTATCCTTGCGCTTCCAAGCCCCTTGCGACGAGCTCCTCCGCGCGACAACCCAGTTCGGTGCGGCCGGGGGCCGAGCCGCGTCCCGGCACCTTGGTCTCTCCTAGCCCGCCTTCTTGACGCAGTAATGGCCTTGGATGCCCGGACCACCTAACTCGAGGGTTTGACGACACGTGTAGTCGCCCGGACACTTGCAGGTGGCAAAGCGCGGATCGCTAGACCTGCAGCGGCAGCTGCAATAGACCCTCTTTGCCACTTCTTCAGCGGGTGGTCCCCCTTGGCCTGGGGGCAGTGTGGGGTCTCCGCTGAGCTTATAGACGATGCAGACTCGCGTCTGGCACTGAACAGAGCTTGTCTCGATGTAGGTTTCGTTGTCGCTGAAACCGCCTGCCGGCACCTTCTCAGGCAAGCACGGATCGCCTACCCCTGGGGTGGCGCAGCCGGTAACGCCTCCCCACACCGACGCCAGCAATCCGCCCGCCAAGGTCAGCGCTGTCGCTACATGCTTTCTCAGTCCGAAGTGCATTACTCCTTACCGCAGCGCACATTTTCAAAGCGCGCCCTACCGCAGCGCACATTTCCACGCCCCGGAGCGCGCCTTTCCGAAGCGCATTGGCCTCCACAGCGTGCCTGCAAGACATGGGCAAGCTAAGCTGCCCGCCTACACGGTGTCAAGATCGACCGTGACGTGGCAGCCCACTTTGACATTGCCCTGGTACCGCTTGCCAGGGATCATGATGGATTCCCGCCGGCTCTGACGGCCGCTGGCGGTGTTGCACCTCCTCGAATATGCGCTGCACAGCATCGAAATGAACCGCAGTCATCGTCGGTGCGCCTTGCCAGCGACCGACAGCCCTCGACGCCAATCGATCACAACCCCTGGCAAGCGGTACCAGTACCACGAATCATAAGTTCGTTCCGGGTTCCGGAGCCGGCCCCAGGGCTGGCGAGGGCCGGCTCCGAAACCCGAAGCGGCCACCAGTCTATCCGTGGACTGCTTTGTCGATTCGGGCACAACGGTCCGGAAACTCGGATCGAGTTTTCCGGACCGTTGTACTAGCCCTGGACTTCGTCGAACTTGGCGGCGAGAATGAAGTCGCTCTCGGTGAGACCGTTGATCTTGTGGGTCCAGATCTCGGTTCGTACCTTGCCCCAGGCGAGGTAGATGTCCGGATGGTGTCCCTGCTCCTCGGCGATGGCTCCGATACGGTTCACGTACGCGAGCGCGCCGGCAAAGTCGGCGAACTGGTATTCCTTCTGCAGATGATGCTCGCCGACGACTTGCCAGCCCTCGTCGAGCTGCCTGGCAAGGTCGGTGAGCTCCTGGCCCTTGAGCGGCGGCACACCGCCCCGGCACGGTACACAGGTTTTGCTCGCTAGTTGCATGCTCTTACCTCTCTTGGCCCGGCGGAGGGGCCGAGACGATGTTGGTGGCAAGAGTTATAGATTCCTCGCTTCTCGACAAGACGCTCCTCAACGTTGGAGGACGGCGGGCTCAGGAGACAGGGGACCGAGGCCGATGACAGCGATCGCGATCCCGACTCCGTGCCAAGTTCCGGCCCAGGACCGGACCCTGCGCCCCTTGACAGGCGACGGCAGCTGATCCCGGGACTTCAGAAGCGGCCGGTGACCCGGAGCTGTGGGGCAGCCGCTGGCAGTACCAAGATTCGTGCTTTGCGGCGCCGGTCACTACTGCCGAAATAGGTATCGTAGTGCAGGAGGGGCACGAGCAGGCCGAACGCGCTGCCGAGTGCTGCGCCGGCCATGACGTCGCTGAGATAGTGTCGATCGGCGGCAAGGCGCAGGTAGCCGGCGATGCCGGCAGCGCTCAGGCTGCTCGCCCAGATGAGCGGCGCCTGCTCGGGATGCTCGCGGCCGAGCAAGCTGGCGTTCGAGACCGCAACGGCAAAGCTCCAGCTGGTGTCGCCGCTCGGGAAAGAGGCGTTGTCGTTGCGACCGCGCGAAGCACGCGTGGCAAAGCGCGCGTAGGGGCGCTGGCGCCCCACCGCTGCCTTGATGAGCCCCGTCGCCAACGCTGTGAAGCCGGCGGCCTCGGCCACGAGGGCTGCTTGGTGACCGTACGGGTGCTCGGACCCGAGCGGCGCCATGAACAAGCCCCCAAGCACCACGCTCAACGTCCAGCCAGAGCTGACACGCTCCGCCGTGGTGATCGAGCCCCAGCGCAAGGCGTCGCGCAAGGCATCGTCTGGACCCCAGCCGCCACGCCATCGTGGGCGCGAGGGGACGAGCATCGACTCGAAAACCTGCGCTCCCGCAAGCCCGGCCCCGAAGCTCGACCAGGCCAAGATCAGCTCGCCGCTTCCAAGCCCGGCGGCACGAGACGGTTCGAGTCCAAGGTCTCGCCCGGCCTGAGCCGCAAGCGGACAGCTTCCCAGGGTGAGCAGCATACACACCAGCGCGAGCGCCGCGGTCGTTCCGGCGGAACGAACTGCTAGCTTCTCGAAGGCATCAGCGCTTCGATCTTTCCGCCATCCGCGGCCGGAGGGCGGATCCCGATGGTCCGATGCGGCGCCCCCACGTGGTGGCAAGCTCCTAGGGTCCGAAACACAGGGTGCCGGCGCTGTCCTCGAAGGGCATCGCATCACGTAGATAAAGCGCCCAGACCTCGGAAGCTGCTTGCCTCCGAATCGGTGCCTCGAGCCGCCGAGGCCCGGCTCCCAACACAAGACGTCGAGCGCCTGCGAACCCTGCAAGAGAGTCAGCGAGCCGTCGGAGCCTATCCCTGTCCCTTGCCTATGTACCACGTTATGCCCTTCCCTACGGGCATGCAGATGCGCAGCGTAACCGGCGCCAGAGACCGTCACCTTCAAGCTCGAGCCGCTACGTGGAACAGGTGCCGCTCCGTTGTCGAGTTCCATCGTGGCTCGGGCGGCTCGGGGTAGCCCTGCACGCATGGTTTCGCTGCGGCTCCTTGCTCATTCGAGCTTTTCGAGCTCCCCGAGCACGTGCGCGGTGAAGCTCACAAGGCGCCACACTGCCTCGGGGTCTCGCGCTTTCGCCCCAAGCCCTCGGCGATCGGTGTGTGAGAGTGCCGTGGTGACAAGCGCTTCTTGGAGCGCTGCTGCCGGTACTTCTCGTTTCAGCCACTGTGTTTCCACGGCGGGAATGACCGGATCGTCTGCGCCGTGCAACAGGAACGTGGCCGCCGGCAGGCCGGACAGCTTGCCGCTTGGTGACAACGCGCGCAGGGCTGCCTGGTTGCGCTGAACGCCGTCCATAAGCAGCCGACCCGCTCTCACGGGATCTCCCAGCATGACGCTCAGAACCTGCTGCCCCTGCGGGCTCAGGCTGCTTCCGATCGCATTGGCCTCGTTGCGCATGCCGCGCAGTGCCGCAGCGAGAGCCCGCTGCGCCCGAGCCTGCTCCTCGGCTTCGAAGAATTGCTCGGCATAGGCGTGGAACATGGTCAGCAGGCCGAAGCGCTTTGGTGGGCCTCGGTGAACCTCGCCAGCGGGTGATCGGGTCGTCTCTCCAGCGTAGTGCGCTGCCAACCTCAGGAGATCGTGGTGCGCGCCGAGCGTTACCACCACGCCGATCGCTCGGCCCATGTCCGGATCGGCAGCCGCCAGCAGCGCCAAGCCACCCCCAAAGCTGATCCCCATGACACCAACCTGCGAGCGACCGAGCTCGCGTGCCAGCTGACTGGCACTGGCCCCGATCGCCCCCACGGTAGTCGGACGGATCCGATGCCTCGTCAGCTCCACCAGCTCGGGTGTCTGAACCACTACGCCCGCGGCGCTCATCGCGCGAGCGAAACGACAAAACGTCACTTCCTCGATGCCCTGCGCGTGGACCCCATGGATGAGCACGAGCCCTGGCAGACCCCGCCCCTCCTCTGGCGAGTAGAGGCGAACGCGCGACACCCCCCAAGCCTCCAGCCCCGAAGTCATTCGGGTGTTGACCGGCCGCAACACCCAGTCTGCCAGCCCCTCGCCGTTGTCCATGCCGAGCGCTTGCTTCAATAGCGCTCCCGCGCGCGCGTGCCGAGCCACAACAGGCCCGAGCAGCAGGCCCGCCAGCGCCAGGATCAACGCCAAGAAAGCCGAACGCCTGAGCCAACCACGCACCTCGACCATGTGGCCGTGTGACCCGAAGAGCTTCGAGCGGTCCGTGATGCCTTTCATGCCCTTGCGTTTGCCCTTGCCCGGCAACGTGACTGCCGAGGCGCCCGGCGCAGCCTTCTAACGGGTCGTCTCGATCTCGACGTCGATCAAGCTTATCAAAGTAAGCATCCCGTGGGGTGCATCTGGTTGGCTCGGCTGACCTCGTGTAGTTGAAGGGGTATGGGCTGCACACCCCGTTCGGATTGGAGCCGTGGGCCGAGTTTTGGTGCTCTACTTTGCACGCTGCTCGATAAGCGCTCGCCAGCGATGGGGGAGCAGCTCGTCGAGCCGTCGATGTGGCCAGGATTCGAGCCGGGGGAGGATGTCGGCGATGTAGCTGCCGGGGTCGACGCCGGCGGCCTCGGCGCTGGAGACCAGGGACAAGATTCCGGCGAGGCGTTCGGCGCCACCCTGGGAGCCGGCAAAGAACCACGACTTCCTCCCGGAAGCCACACGGCGAAGCCGGCGTTCAGCGGATCCGTTATCGATCTCGAGCCGACCATCGTGCGTAAAGGGGACCAAGAGCTTGTCCCATTGGTTGAGCAGATAGGTGACGCCGGTCTTCATGGGCTTTGCGAGCGGCAGCGGTTGAAGCTCTCTTGCGCGCGCTTTGAGTTGTTGCAGGATGGGGAGGCTGTCTTGCTTGCGCAGCTCGAGCCTCTGTCCGGCCGTCAAGCCTTGCGCGCGTGCTTCGGTTTCGACTCGGTACAGGGCCTGAAAGCGCTCCACGAAGAAGATGGCAGCCGGGTCTTTGGCCTCGAGCGCCTGCACGAACGGCCGCCGCGCGTGCATGCAGCACCCTGCGAGCAGCTTGTGCACGGCATCGCCACGGTTGGGGTCTGCGATGCGTTCGTAGCCTCGATAGGCATCCCCCTGCAGCACTGCGGGACAGCCTTGCAGGAACTGCTCTGGGTATTTCGCTTCCCAGGTCGGCGCATACGAATAGAAGACCAACTCCTGGGTCTTTTTCAGGTCTCCGCCTGGGTCGTATTTGCGGGCGACGAAGACCCAGATGTGGCCCCCCAGGATGCCCGGATCGAGGGTGGGGTCGCGAACGCGCAAGCCGGTATCGTCGAGGTTGATGGTGTCCGCGCCAAGCACAGCCTTGTGAATCGCTCCGATCACGGGCTCAAGAAGCTGGTGCGCGAAACCCTCCCAGCGGTTGAGGGTTTGAATCGGAATGTCCAGGCCGCTGCGGGCGAAGATCTTATGCGTTCGGTTGAGCGGCAGCCCATCCACACCCTTATGGACGGTAAGCGCAGCCAGGATCTGGGGACCTGGCAGCGCGCGGTCGATCAATCGCTCTGCCGGCTGCGGTGCGAGCGTGATCTCTGCTTCGCATGCGCGGCATACGACCTTCTCACGCAAGTATTCGATGACATCGATCTTGGGCGGGGTGTACTCGATGACGAGGCTACGCTCATGGCCCAGCGTGCATCGCGCTTGACCGCACTGAGGGCAAGGTCGCTCTTCGGCCGGGACGAGTATCTCGTGACGCTGTGTGGGTTTGAGGTCACGGCGCTTGGACCTGCGCTTCTTCTTTTTGTTTTCACGCTGCGGCTCGGCCGCTTTTTCTGGACCTTGCTCGGCGTGCTGCTCAGCCATCGCGCCCAGTACGCGAGCAAACAAGCTGAGCTGATTCGGGGAGACCTTTTCGCTGCGCCGGCCGAACAGTTGCTTGCGTAGTTGTTCGATCTCAACGGCTTGGTTTTCGATCACCGCTTCGGCTTGTTGCAGTACGCCGAAGACCACATCGAGAAGCGCGCTGCGGTCCTTGCGGCTTGCCAACTCCTCGAGCACGTCCCGCATCCGCACCAGATCCATGCTCTGGTGCTTCGTGCCCTTGGTTGCCTTGGCGGTGCTCGTCGCAGCCACAAGCACTCGTGTACGTCAACCTGGATCACAGTGCAAGCATCATTTCAGCGTGTCTTTGACAATTTCAAGATGGCGGACTGAAACAGGTTTTGTGCGTCTACTGTGGACGCGCGAAATGTCAATATCGTCCAGAAAACTCATCAGAGTGGATGCATCCAACTCCCAACAGAAACAACCGTCCTTCATCCGCGGCCTTCTGAAACGCCCACCGTCAAGTCGCTTGGCCAGGATGCATACGCCGTGTGGATCACGGAAAAGAACGCGCACCTGGTTGGCACGCTTGTTGAGAAACACAAAGAGCCCACCTTGCGTAGGGTCCTTGTGCAGCGCGCTCAGCGCCAGTGCAGACAAACCATCGAAGCTGCGTCGAAGATCGGCCGGCGCAACAGCGAAGTACACCTTCGTGCCTGAGGGGATCATGGGCTCGCCTCTTCCAATACCGCGCGTAGTGTCCGGGCCAACGCTGTGCTGCCCTGCTGCAACGGAACCACAACCACGACCGCCTTGGCACCCGGCTCCGCCGAGGACGCTGGCGGGCCTTGTCGCAAAGACGCGTCCAGCGCCCTGTCCTCGCTCGGCGTCGAGACCACGACAAAACCGTGCCCACCCGGCAGCCCTGCGTCGGACCTCTCGGCTCGCCCGCCCTTTGCCTTACGACCCAGCTGCCTCACCCAGTACCGCAGCACGTGTGTTTCAAGCCGCTCCCGGCGGCAGAACTCCGCCCTCGAAAGCCCGCTGCTCTGCCAACTCCGAGCCAGCGACAGTCCAGCCGCCCGGCTCATCCGCGGCTTCCTCTGAGATTCCTTCGCTCCATTG
>JAKSBK010000140.1 GCA_022361155.1 Pseudomonadota bacterium | reverse complement strand
GTGAAAGGGTCGGCGATCTTCGGGCAGTCGCAGTGTTCTGGCGCGCCGTGGATCCACCGGATCGGGGGCGTGACCACGGGGCTGCTCTATAGCGCCACGTTGACTGTTGCTTTGATGATGCCCGACCCCGACGACTCGGCGTCGGGCGACAGCCCGTTTGCCCGTACCCTGCGTGCGCACAAGACCCTGCGTTGGGTGCATCTGGCGGGGATGGTGATGCAGCTGACGCTCGGTTTGGTGGTAGCTAACGGGATGTTCGGTTTGGACCGGGCAAACGACTATGGGAAGCTCCGCACCCTAGCGACAATTCACATGGGCACGGGTCTTGCGACCTGGGGCGCGTTGAGTTGGGCCGGGGCGCTCATGCTGTAAGCTGCTGCGGCATCCCGAACGTCGGGCCGCGGCGCGCGGGAAGGCGCGAAAGCCGCTTGCCAGCCGGCGACTCCCACCGCTAACATGTGTCCGTTCCGAAACTCACTCCCGTCGCCTGGCTTGCGGTGCGAGGCCGTCTGCCGCGCCGTCTCACGCTCGCCCCTGCTCAACCGCATGCGCTGCGCTTCCTCGGTTCGCCAACGCGCTGTCCGGCCTCGCGGCGCCGCGCCATGCTCGGCCCGGAGTTTCGGGACTTGCAGCAACATGCGTACGCTGGCGTTTTGAGTCCCAAGCTTGGTTCTTGGGCGAGACAGCACCAAGACCGTTGCCACGCGGGAGAGTGATGGCTGAGCTGACCGTATCGAAGTGCCTGGGAATGCTGCAGCAGGATCCGGACGACGAGTCCGCATTCGTGGCAATGAGCGAGGCGATCGCGAGCGGGGAAGCCGAGCGGATCGGCGACCAGCCTGTTCGGCTTCTGGAGCTGGCTCGCCAGGGACACGAGCAACGCGGCAACATCGCAACGGTTGCGCGCCTGATCGAGGCGGAAATCGATCTCGTCCAGGATGACCGCGCCTTTCAGGTAGCCCTGTGGAAGGAGTTGGGTCGCCTGCATTTCGAGGAGCTGCTGGATCCCAAGGAGGCGCGCCGCGCGTACAAAAAAGCCCTGGAGCTCAGCCCCGAGGGCGAGGCAGTCGTCTCTGCCACCAAGCGTCTGGAGCAGGTGTCGCGAAGTTGGCGTGAGTTCGCGAAACGTTTCGTCGAAGAGGCTGCTCAGGCTACCGACGTATCGCTAAAGACCTCGCTGCTGGCTCGCGCCGCGAGCCTGGTCTGGCAGTTCCGCAAGAAAGGCCGCCAGAGAGAGGCGGACAAGCTGTTTCGTGACGCGTTGCGCATCGACCCTTCCAACACCCGAGCGACCGTGCTGTGGGAGCAGACGCTGCGCGTGCGCGGCCAGTGGGCGGAGATCGCCGACGTTCTCGTTGCCACGGCGAAGGCGGCTCGTACGCGGGACGAGCGAATTGGCCTGTACCGCAGAGCCGCTCGTGTGCTGCATCGCAAGTTGGACGACAAGGCGCGCGCAACCGAGTGTTACGAGCGCGTGCTGGATTTCTTGCCGACGGACAGCGATAGCCTGGCCTTTGTCGCCGAGCACCTCACGGAAACCGAGCAATGGGATCGTCTCGTCCACATCTACGACGAGGCCCTGCGCGTGCGCCAGAAGATCGAGGCGGAAGAGGGCATCTTGCTGCAGATCGCCATGCTGCACTGGCGCAAGCGCGACGCGCCGCAGGAGGCGGAGCCGTATTTCGCCCGGCTGCGCAAGCTCGTACCGAGCCACCCGGTGATGCTGAGCTTCTATCGTGATTTTCTGCCTGGGGAAGAAGATCTCCCCAAGCTGTTGGCCATTCTTACCGATGCCCAGCGAATCGCGGGCGATGCGGGCGATAAGCTTGCTCTCGCCATCGAGATTGCCCGCGCAGCACACAAGAGTCCGGGCACGCGGGAGCGTTCGATCGATGCCTGGAAGATCGTGCAGCGACTGGACCCCGGCAACGCCGAAGCTTGCCGCGTCCTGAAGCAGCTGTACCGCGACAGTCAGAAGTGGAACGCCCTGGTCGAGGTTCTCAAGACCGAGATCGAGGGAGTTGCCGATACCGAGCCGCTGCGGCGGGTCGAGCTGCTGCGCGAGCTGCTGGCAGTGTACCGGGACAACCTGAAGCTCGACGTGATGGTGGTCAATACGTACAACGCCATCCTCAAGCTGGTGCCCGACGAAATGGAGGCGCTCACGGCGCTGACCCAGCAGTACGAGCGCATGGGACGCTGGAACGATCTGATCCAGGTTCTGACGCGTCGCGCCCAGGCGATCGAGGGAAAAGACGAGAAGATCGCAACCTATTTGCGCGTAGCCCGCCTGTGGATCGAACGCTTCGCGAACCACAACCAGGCGACGAGCCCGCTCGAGTCGGTGTTGGCGCTCGATCACACGAATCGCGAAGCACTCGACCGGCTCAAGGAAATCTATACCAAAAAGCGTGCTTGGCGTTCGCTCTACGATGTGCTGAGCAAGGAGCTGGAGTCGACCGACGACCCTTCCGTACGTCTCGACAACACCTTGAACATGGCCAAGCTGGCTGCGGAGAGGCTGCACCGGCACGAGCAGGCGGTGGAGCTTTGGCGCCAGGTGCTCGAGCTCGAGCCGACCCACACCGAGGCCGTGGCCTGGCTCGAGAAGCTTGCGGAGCGCCAGAGGAACTGGCCGGTTTTGGCAGATGCCTTGGAACGGCGCGTGGCGCTGCTCAGCGATGATCGTGCTCGTGTCAAGGTGCTCCAGCGGCTGGGCGGACTGTATGCCGAGCAGCTCGACGATCCGGAAGCGTCGACGCGCGCCTGGCGTCAAGTGCTGGAGATCGAGCCTCGCAACGGACGCGCGCTCAGAACGCTGCGCGACCGTTTCTTGGCCGAGCAGGACTGGGACGGACTGCAATCGCTGTATGGAGAGGCTGGGGACTGGGAGACGCTGGTCGATGTGTTTGGAGCAGCCGCAGAGCGGACCGACGACCCGAAGCTCAGGATCGAGTTGAGCTTGCGCGCGGCGCGGATCTTCGAGGACCAGATCGGGGAGCCCAAGCGCGCGTTCCGCAACTACGAGCGTGTGCTTGGCGCCGATCCGGGCAATGTGAGGGCGGCCCGAGCGTTGGCCCCCATCTACGAGCAGGACGAAAAATGGTCGCGTCTTGTGGGCGTGCTGGAGATCGTCGCCGCTCATCTCAGAGGCGACAAGGATTCGGCTGAGCTCATCGATCTGCTCGAACGTCTCAGGGGACTGTCTCTTGAAGAGCTGCGCGACAGCGAAGCCGCCTTCGCCTACGCAGCCGAGGCCTACCGTCTCGCGCCGGCTAGAGCGTCGACTCGCTCGGGCCTGGAGGCTGTCGCCGAGCGTGCCGGTGCTTTCGAGCGCCTGCTGGAGGTCTTGTTGCAGCGGGCCGACGAGGCGCCCGAGGACGAGGCGGTGGAGCTGCGCCGCAGAGCGGCGGCGATCGCCAGCGAGCGCCTGGAACGCAGCGACGTCGCGGTCACACAGCTCAAGCGCGTGCTGGAAAGCACACCGAAGGACGAGGCGGTGCTGGCTACGTTGGAGGACATCTATCGTTCCGGCAAGCGCCAGGCTGACCTCAGGGATTTGCTACTGCTGCGCGCGGAGCATAGCGACGATCAGGAGCGATGCCTGGAGCTGCTTGGTGAGGCGGCAGAGCTGGAAGAGAAGGTGCTCGGGGAGCCCAAGGCAGCCATTGGACATCTCGAGCAGGTGCTCGAGCAACGTGCGGGCGACCTGGCGACGATTCATGCGCTCGACCGGCTACTCGTCAAGACGGAGAACTGGCCGCGGCTAGCCGAGATCTTGCGCCGCCGTCAAGAGATCGAGGCTCGGGACGGGCTCAGCATCGAGATCACCAACCGCCTGGGCACGCTGCTGGCCGACTCGCTCGACAATCCAGAGGCGGCGATCGAGGAGTTTGCCCGGGTGCTGGAGATCTCACCGGGTCACGGTCAGAGCGTGGCGGCGCTAGAGAAGCTCAGCGAGAGCCATCCGGACTGGGCGCCGGCCGCAAGACGGCTGCTGGAACGTGCCTACGAGCACAGCGGGCGCTACGACAAGCTGGCAGCCCTGTTGCGCAGGCGGCTCGAAGTCAGTCGTGATGAGCAAGAGCTGCGTGAGCTGCGGCTGCAGCTCGCCGAGATCAGTGGTTCGAAACTCGGGGATGTCGCAGGCGCCTATGGCGCACTCGAGGCCGCGTTTCGCGAGAGCCCTTCCGACGTGGACCTTTGGGATCGGCTCTATGAGGCCGCCGAACGAGCGGGTCAGCACGACGCTCTTGCCAGCGCGTACGCCGCCGTCGTCGATTCCGGAGAGCTTGGGAGAACCGAGGCAGCGGCGCTGTCCGCGCGGGTGGCGCAACTATACGACGAGGCACTTGGCGAGCCCCACGCGGCCCGGCGTTTCCACCAGCGCGTCCTGGATGACGACCCGCTCAACGAAAGCGCCTTCATGGCGCTCAAGAAGCTCCACACCGACGACGAGGAGTGGGACCAATTGCAGGAGCTGTACCGCAAGCGCATCGAGGACACCGTCGATCCGCCGGCCAAGCTCGAGCTCCTGCTGCAGCTTTGTTTTCTCTTTGAAGAGATACTCGATCTGCCAGAACGCGCGATCGAGGCCTACCAGCAGGTGCTCGAGCTCGATCCGGACCATGCTTCCTCGTTGCGCACGCTCGAGCACCTGTACGAGCGCAGCGAGCGTTGGGATGAGTTGATCGCCCTGCTGCGCCGCCAGCTGGATCAGGCGGAGGGTCAGGACGCCGTAGATCTGCTGTATCGCTTGGGCTCGCTCAACGAGAGCAAGCTCGGCGATCCCGCGCTGGCCGTGGATCGCTACGAATCGGTCCTTCTCGAGGCACCGACTCACCTCAAGGCGCAGCAAGCGCTGGAACGGCTGCTCGGCGTGTCCGAGCAGCGTCAACGCGTGGCGGCGATCCTCGAGCCCATTTACGAATCGCAGGGCGCCTGCGCCGAGCTGGTGCGCGTGCTCGGCATCCAGCTCGAGGCCGCCGAAAGCCGGGGAGCCAGAGTCGACAATCTGCTACGCAGCGCGCAACTGCACGAGCATCGGCTTCAGGACCAACGCAGCGCCTTCGAGGCCTACGCACGGGCGGTGGAGGCCGATCCCGCCGAATCTCGACCACGCCAGGAGCTTGACCGTCTCGCCGGGGTGCTGGACCGCCACCGCGATCGTGCTGCCGTGCTCGAGAAGGCGCTGGCCGGCTGCGAGACGGTCGACCTGCGCACCGAGCTCCTGCTCGAGCTGGCCGTGTTGTGGGACGAGCGGCTGCAGGATATCGACGCGACGGAGTACGCCTACGAACGCCTGATGGAGGCCGATCCGGATAATCGTCGTGTCGTGCTCGACGCTTCGCGTGCTCTTGAGCGCATTCACATGCAAAAGGGGGACCACGCGCGCCTCACCCAGGACCTGCGCCAGCAGGTACGCTTCGAAGACGACCCCCAAGCGCGCGGCCATTTGCTGAGCCGACTGGCAGACCTGTACGAGGAGGTCCTGGACGACTTCGAGGCGGCTACGTCGACGCAGCGCGAGCGACTCGACAACGACCCCTCGGATGTGCACGCGATGCGCGGGCTCGAGCGTCTGCTCGAACGGACGGGGCGGTGGAAGGAGTTGATCGAAGTACTGCAGAACCGCGACGTCGTCACCACGAACGACGCGGAGCGCCGGGACATCATCCGCAAGATCGGCTCGGTGTACGAGGAGCAGCTGGAGGATCGCGATCACGCGATATCGGCTTACAACGAGATCGTCGGAGCGTTCGGCCCGGATCGCGACACGCTGCTTGCGCTGATGCGCCTGCACGAGGCGAGCGAGCACTGGCAGGAGCTGCTTGACTGCATACAGATGGCCATCGAGTTGGCACACGATCAGGGCGAACTGTGCGAGCTGCGCTTTCGTGCGGGCGAGCTCATGCGGATACGCACCGGGGAGCCCGAGCGGGCCATCGAGATGTACGAAGAGGTGCTCACCGAGCAGCCGGAGCATGCAGGAGCGCTGAACGCGCTCGATCAGATGATGCAGGATGCAGGCAGCGAGCTCAGGCTGGAGGCGGCACGTGTAGCCGCGCCTCGCTACCAGGCGGCCGGGGACTACGACAAGCTGCTGTCCGCGCTGGAGGTGCTCGCCGATACCGACGATCCGATTCAGAGGCTCGATGCCCTCAGGCGCGCGGCGGAAGTCGCCGACGCCGGAGCGGGCGATGCGAGCCGCGCGTTCACGTACGTGGGCGAGGCGGTACGCGTCGGTGCTTCGGAGCCGGAAGCGGACATCTTGTTGAGGGAGCTGCAGCGCCTGGCCGAGATGTCGGGACGCTTCGCGCAGTACGTCGAGCTCCTGCAACAGGCTGCGCCGGATCTGATCGATGCCGACCTGCAGATCCAGGTATGGGAAACCATCGCGGCCGTTGCACAGCAGCGACTCGGCGACGCCGCGCTGGCTCGGGAGTACTACAATCGGCTCATCGAGCACCGACCCGGGCATCAGGTTGCTCTCGATGCCCTCGAGGAGCTGAGTGCCTCCGCGGGTGACCACGCCGCTCTGGTCGGTGTGCTCAGGCACAAGGCCGAGCTGGCTTCGGATCCTGATGCGCGCCACACGCTGCTCCTAAGGCAAGCCGACATCCTGGAGCGCGCACTCGATGATCTGCCGGCCGCCATCGAGGCCTTGGAGGAGGTGAGCGCGGAGAGCGACCGTCCGGAAGCCTTCGAGGCGCTGGAGCGTTTGTACACCGCGCAGGCGGCCTGGATCGAGCTTGCAACGTTGTACGAGAGAGAGCTGGCGCGCAAGACCAGTCGCTCGGGTGCCGGCGATCAGGTCGGTGCCAAGCGCGAGGTCGTGCTGCATCACAAGCTCGCCGAAACGCTCCACAGGCACCTGGACGACACCTATCGGGCTCTGGACCACTGTCGGTCGGTTCTGGAGCAGGACAACGCTCATGCGCCCACGGTCGAGCTGGTGGAGGAGCTCATGCGCCGGGAGGAGTTCCGCGCCCTGGCCGCCGAGATCCTGGAGCCCGGCTACCTGGCGCGCAGGGAATGGCCCAAGGTAATCAAGGCGCTCGACGCGCGCGTCGCCGACGAGAGCGACCCCAAAGAGCAGCGCAGGCTGCTGGTACGGTTGGCGCACCTGTACGAAGACCAGCTCGAAGATCTCGAGGGAGCGATGACCGTACATGCCCGGCTGCTGCGAGCGGATCCCCGCAACGAGGAAGTGTGGGAGACCCTCACGCGGCTTGCCAAGCATCTCGGGGCTTGGAGCACGCTCAGCGATGTGTTCGAGCAGGTCCTTGAAAGATCGGGAGTGGAAGATGCCGCCACTGCCAAGCTAGCCGTCTATGCCGGCAGAATCTGCTCGGAGCGCATGGGTGATCTACCGCGTGCAGGTCGTTTTCTTGCCCGGGCGCTGGCGTTCGATCCCGCGGATCGAGAGACGTTCGAGGCTCTGGAATCGGTCTACAAGCAGACCAGCGCCAACCAGCCCTTGCTGGTCCTGTACCGGGAGCAGGTCGATCTGTCGGAGGCCGACGACCGACGCGTGAAGCTGCTGCGCAGCTGCGCCGACCTGCAGCGCAGTTTGGGCGAGATCGACGCGGCGGCGCAGACGTACCGCGAAATGCTCGATGTCGATCCGGCAGACGAGTATGCGATCGCAGCATTGGACGATCTGCTGCGCGAGGCCGAACGTTGGGCGGAATTGACCGAGCACATACGCTATCGCATCGAGGAAGCGACAGGGACACCGGAGGAAATCGAGCAAAAATTCCGGCTGGCCGACTTGCTGGCTTCAAAGCTGGATGAGGTGACTGCCGCCATTGATGTCTACGAGGAAATCACCGAAGCGGATCCGGCCCATGAAGCCACTATCTCAGCGCTCGAGCTCTTGGTGAGAAAGCCGGAGTTTACGCTTCGCATAACGGGGCTGCTTGAACCACTGTATCGCCAGGGCGATCAATGGAAGAAGCTCATCGCGATCTACGAGGGGCGCGCCGAGCTGCTGGACGACCCCGAGGAGCGTTTCCGGTTGCTGGCCGAGATCGCAGATCTCCACGAAGGACGAGGGGCGAGCCCGGCGTTGGCTTTTGCGGCCTGGACGCGAGCGCTGGTGGTCGATCCCGGCAACGAGCGCGCCATCGCAGAGGTGAGCCGGCTCGCGGATAGCTTGCACGCCTGGGACGAGCAGGTGGCTGCCTGCGAGCAGGCGCTCGAGCAGGTTGCCAGCGACGCTTCCGTGGTTCCTAGGCTGCTCGCCGTGATCGCGCGCGTCCACGACGAGAAACGAAACGACCCGCGAGCGGCGATTGCAACGTACGAAAGGCTGCTCGAGGCGGACCCAGCCGATTCGGCCCCGCTCGATGCGCTCGAGGCGCTGCAGACGATGGTGGGCGAGTGGGGAGGGCTCGTCAACGTCCTGCAGCACAAGATCGAGCGGAGCTACGATCCCACCGAGCGCGGCGAGCTCTTGCGCCGCATCGGATCGGTTCGCGAGGAACTGCTTGGGGATCACTTTGGAGCAGTCGAAGCCTACCGCCTGGCTGTGCAGGAAGACGATGCCGATGTTGCCGCACTGGAGGCGCTTGATCGCCTGTACGCGGCCGGGGGCGATACAGAAGGGCTCAGCGAGACGCTGCGGCGCCGTATCGAGCTCAGCGAAGAGCCGAGCGAACGAGCCGTCCTTGGTCTTCGACTCGGGCAGGTTCAGGACGAACTGCTGAGGCACCCCCACGAGGCCATCGAGGCGTATCGGCGAGTGCTCGAGGACCAGCCGACCAATGCTGCTGCGATCCGGGCCCTGGCTCGCTTGTTCGAGCGGGAAGGCATGTGGCCGGAGCTGTTGGACAATCTGAAGCTGCGCGCCGGAACGAGCGACGACGCAACCGAGCAGTTGAGCCTGCGACACCGGGCTGGAGAGATCCTGGAGCGGGAGCTTGACGATGAGCTCGAGGCGATCGCGATGTATCAGGAGGCGCTGACGATCGATCCGACCCACGAGCCATCCATCGCAGCTCTGTTTCGGATCGCGCAGCTTGCCGACTATCGCATGCAGGCGGCGGAGATACTCGACCCGCTTCTAGAGCAGCAGCGGCGTTGGAACGATCTCGCTCAGCTGTTGGCAGGCAACGTGGAAGCGAGCAGCGATCCAACGCGCCGGCGAGACGAGCTGAAGCGATTGGCCCACATTCAAAAGCATGGTCTTGGCGATCTCGAACAGGCGTTTGAGAGTCTGAGCTCGGCCCTGTCGGAGGACCCGGGAAACGCCGAGATCGCGGATGAGCTGGAGCAGCTGGCTCACAAGGCAGGCAAGTGGGAACAGGCCGCGGATCTGTTCGCTTCGCGAGCGACCGCTGTGTTGGATCCGAGTGCAGCGGTAGCGCTGTACAAGCGCTTGGCACGCATAGCGCATGACCACCTTGATGACGATGGACGAGCCATCGAGGCCTACCGGCGTGCACTGGAACAAGGCGGGGAGACCCCGGAGCTATTGGAGCAGCTGGACCGGCTGTACGTGCGGGCCGGGCGCTGGGACGATCTGGCCGAGCTCCTCGAGCAGCGAGTCGCGGTCGAGGAAATCGCGGAGCGCCGCACGGAGCTGCTGGTACGGCTGGGCGAGCTGCGCCAGGAGCATTCCAAGGATCCGGCTGCGGCTTTTGCCGCGTTTCAGGAAGTCCTGGAGGTGGCTCCGACGGAGGCACGCGCTCTTTCGGGTCTGGAGAAACTGATCGCGGTGGATGATCTGGCGATCGACGTGTTGGAGCTGTTGGACTCTGCATACAGACGACTGGGAGCAATGGACAAAGTGGTGGCGCTGTACGAGGTCCGCCTGCGCAAGAGCGAGGACGAGGTGGGGCGTATGGAGCTGCTGCGTGAGGCTGCGCGGCTGTGGGAGGATGAGCTTGGTGACAACGTCAAGGCACTGGCAGCTGTGCGGCAGGCTTTCGAGTTGGATCCCGGAGACGAGGAGCTTGCCGCGGAGCTCGAGCGCTTGGCCAGCGCGGCCGACGGTTGGGAGTCGCTGCGCGGTCTGGTCGAGCAGCTGACCGAGGCAGGTGATCTGGAGAGCTCGCTGGCCCGCGACCTGAATCTGAGGGCTTCGGGCTGGTATGCGGAACGCTTCGGAGACAGCGTGGCTTCCGAAGCCTGTTTGCGCGCGGCGATCAAGGCCGACCGCCATGCCGGCGAGGCGCACTCGCAGCTTGTAGCATTGCTGCGCCAGCAGGGACGGGAGGCGGAGTTGGTGGAGGCGCTGCGGGAGTGGGCGGCCGCTGAATACGACGACCGTGTCCGGATCGAGTACCTGCAGGAGGCTGCGGAGCTGGCGGAGCACCGGGTGGGGAGCCTCGACGCGGCGGCGGCCTGCCTGAAGGACATCCTGGCGATCGACGAGGGCGAGACTGCCGCGATGGACGCGCTGATCCGCCTGAGATCGACGCAGGAGCGCTGGAACGAGGTTGCGAATCTGCTGGCGCGCCGCGCGGAGATCGAACGCGACCCTGTGGAACGCTCGGAGCTCAGGCACCGGCTCGGCCGCATGCAGCTCGAGACGTTGGCGGACCACGACGCCGCGCTCAGAACCTACGAGGAGCTGCTGGACGATGACCCCGGCGACCGGCGGGCCATGTCCGCCCTGGAGTCGCTGCTGCAAGCCAAGGAACGCTGGGACGACCTGCATGTCTTGCTGCAGCGCCGCCTGCGCCGTGCGCACGACCCTTCGGAGCGCAGCATCGCGCGAGTGGGCCTGGCGCGCCTTGCCGAGCAACGCTTCGGTAAGCGCGGCGAGGCGATCGAGCAGCTGCGCGAGATCCTGCAGGAGGAGCCCGGGCGTCCGGAAGCACTCGCGGAGCTGAGTCGCTTGCTCGAGCTGGACGAACGCTGGGACGAGCTCGTCGAGCTTCTGCAGCAACGGGTCGAGCATGCCGCGAAGGCCGGCGACAGCGAGACCGAGCTCGAGTGCCTGCTGCAGCTTGCGAAGCTGCGGCTGGAGCGTCTAGATGACCCGGCCTCGGCCGTTGCCGCCTACCGGCGCGTTGTGGAGCGGGCGCCGGATCACGTACCGGCGCTGGTAGCGTTGGCGCGCTTGCACGAGCAGATGCAGGATTGGGAGGCGGCGGCAAGTGCGCTCGAGCGGCTCGCGGACGTGCAGACCGGCGCTGACGCCGTCTCGTCGGCGTCGAGGATCGCCAGCATCGCCGAGGAACACCTCGGCGATCGCGGCCGTACCGAAGCAGCCATGCGCCGTGTGCTGTCCCTGGATCCGAGCGTGGTGGGCGTCAGGGAACGGCTCAAGGCGCACTACCAAGCGGGCGAGCAGTACGCCGAGCTCGCCGAGCTGCTCGCAGGCGAGGTCGGTGCTTTGCAGGACGTCCGGCAGCAGGTGGAGTGCTTGCGCGAGGTCGCCGAGCTCTATGCCGCCAAGCTCAAGGACCCCGCGTCCGCGCTTCCGTTCCTCGAGCGTGCAGCGGAGCTCGCTTCCGATGACCGCGCTGTATTGCTACCGCTTTGCGACATGTACATCGCCGCGGACCGTCAGCGCGACGCCATCCCCGTGCTCGAGCGCATCATCGCTTCGTATGGAGGGCGTCGCGCTAGAGAGGTGGCCACCTATCAACACAGGTTGGGGCAGGCGCTGGAAGGGATCGGCGAATCGGATCGCGCTCTGGCCATGTACGATGCGGCTTTCAGGATCGACCTGACCAACGTTTCCATCCTGCGCGATCTCGGGCGCCTGTGCCTGCGCAACGGCGACTTGGCTCGCGCCCAGAAGACCTTTCGTGCGCTGCTGCTGCAGAAGCTGCGGCCCGACGACGGAATTCGCAAGGCCGACGTCTACTACCACCTTGGTGACATCGCGGCGCGTCAGGGCGACAGCGCCAAGGCGAAGTCCATGCTGCGGCGTGCTCTGTCCGAAGCCAAGGACCATGCGCAAGCGCGGGAGCTGTTGGACTCCTTGGGATGAGGCCAGCGCTGGCGCCCCCGAGAACGCTGCGCTATGGCACCGGCCCCATGCTCGACGGTGTCGTCTGTCTAAACGGTGATTTTCGGCCTGTGGCCGAGGCGCGGGTCTCGGTGCTCGATCGAGGCTTCTTGTACGGTGACGCTGCGTTCGAGGTCATGCGCACCTATGGAGGCGCGCCGTTTTGTGAGCGCGAGCATCTCGAGCGCCTTGCCCGCTCGTGCGATCGGCTGGGCATTCGCCTGCCCCTCGACTCGGCGTCGCTTTCGGTGGAGATTCGGCAAACCGTCGAGCGCAGCGGCAGCGAGGAGTGCTATGTGCGCGTGGTGGTTTCACGCGGTCAGGGCCCGGTGAATCTCGACCCAGCCACCGCGCGCGCCACGACGAGGGTGGTCTACGCCCTGCCGCTCGCGCCGCCACCAGCGACGATCTACGAGCAAGGCATCGCGCTATCGTTGATCCACGACCTGCAGGGCGCCAAGGGTAGCAGCGTCGGCGGCGCCAAGGTATCGAACTACCTGCCGAACGCGATGGCGCTGCGCGAGGCCAAGGGGCGCGGCAGCGACGAGGCTGCGTTCGTCGGACCCTGTGGTGAGGTGCTCGAAGGTTCGACGAGCAATGTCTTTGCCGTGGTCGGCGGCGTGTTGCGAACGCCGCCCGTCAGCGCGGGGATCCTGGCGGGCGTGACACGCGGGCTCGTGCTCGATCTAGCGTCCGAGCGTTCCCTGGCGACCGTGCAGGGGCCGCTGTTTCCGGGCGACCTGTACGGTGCCCAAGAGGTCTTCATTAGCAGCTCGGTGCGGGAAATCGCCCCCGTGGTGCGGGTGGATGACGTGGCTGTGGGCGATGGCAAGCCAGGTCCTGTTACGAAGGAGCTGCTGCGAGGCTATCGCAGCCGCGCCCGCGCGGCGTCCAGTTGAGCGGACCCGCTTCGAGCGCGGATCGGCGCGTAAGTCGTTGCCGCGCTGGCATGCAGCAAGAGGCAACCCCACGCCCGCCCGCAGAGCTCAAGCCGCTGCTGCTGGGGCCGCTGCGGATCTGGCCACCCGTGGTGTTGGCGCCCATGGCAGGGGTTACGAACCACCCGTTCCGAACCCTTTGCCGGCGCTTCGGTGCGGGCCTGTACGTGAGCGAGATGATCACCGCTCGCGCGCTCGTAGAAGGCAACGACAAAACCTGGCGCCTCGCTTCCTTCGGTCCGGAGGAAGCCACGCGCAGCCTGCAGCTGTGCGGAGTCGATCCCGGCTCGGTGGGTCGCGCCGTCGGGCGCCTCGTGGCCGCGTCCGAGGTGGATCACATCGACCTCAATTTTGGTTGTCCGGTGCGCAAGGTAACCCGGAAGGGCGGCGGTGCTGCTATTCCGCTCAAGCCCCGCTTGCTGCGCAACATCGTGAGCTCCGCCGTGCGCGCGGCCGGCTCCGTACCGGTGAGCATCAAGGTCCGGATCGGCATCGACGAACGCTACCGCACGTTTCTCGAGGCGGGACGCATCGCGCAAGAAGAAGGTTGCGCGGCGGTTGGCCTGCACGCCCGGACGGCGGCGCAGCTTTACGACGGTCCGGCGTGCTGGGAGGCCATCACGGAGCTCAAGAGCGCGCTGCGTCACATTCCCGTGCTGGGCAACGGCGATATCTGGGAGGCCGAAGACGCGCTACGCATGATGCACGAAACCGGGTGCGACGGGGTCATCGTGGGGCGCGGCTGTCTGGGGCGCCCGTGGTTGTTTCGCGACCTGGCCGACGTGTTCGAGGGCCGCGTTCCAAGCGACCCGCCCAACTTCGGTGTGGTCAAGGAGATCGCCCAGGAGCACGCACGACTGCTGTGCGAGTGGCTGGGCGAGGCCGCTGCGATGCGCGCGTTCCGCAAGCACAGCATCTGGTACACCAAGGGCTTCCACCGCGCCGCCAGCGTCCGGCCCCAGTTGATGCTGGTGAACACACTCGAGCAGCTGAGCCTGGTGCTTGGGTCGCTGGATGCTTCCGAGCCCTTTCCGCCCGGCGCCGCCCACTTGCCCCGGGGCAAGCGGGGCGGGCGCCAGCGTGTGGTACTGCCGCCCGGCTACCTCGAGCAGCTCGACGACGCGACCCCGCCCGAAGCCGAGGCAGAGGCCGCGGTCTCTGGCGGGTGACGATGCACATGACGGTGCAAGAGTAGATCTTGGTAAGGCTTCAGAAGCAGAAACCTCGGGTTTCGCAACCGTTGTAGATATTCCCATCGCAGTTGTACCAGCCGACGTTGCACCCGATGAGCGTGCAAACGCCACTCACGCAGCGCTCGCGCGCGTTCGTTAGATTGCAGCGGCGATTGCAGCCACCGCAGTGGTTCAGGGAATTGAGCACGTCGGTCTCGCAGGTCGCCCCTCCGCTGCAGTCGGCACGCCCTGGCTGGCATTGACCGAGGCCGCCTACGTTGGGGCACGCTCCCTGCCACTCACAGCCGTTGAAGGGGTTGCCGTCGCAGTTGTTGCGGTTGCCGCTGCAGCCCGTGAGCGTGCACATGCCGCTGACACAGCGCGAGCTCCCGTTGGGCAGCTGGCAGCGCGCGCCGCACATGCTGCAGTGGGCATTCGAGGTCAGAAGGTTGGTTTCGCAGGTCCCGTTGTTGTCGCAGTCACCGCGACCGCGCTGCCCCTGGCAGCTGCCGATCACACCCCCGACGGGACAAGGGCCCAGGGTCTCGCACCCGTTGTTGTGATTGCCATCGCAGTTGTTCCACCCGCTGTTGCAGTTGGTGATCGTGCAGGCGCCGCTCACGCAGCGTTCGCTCGCGTTGCTCAACCGGCAGCGACGATTGCAGCCGCGGCAATGGTCCCGAGACGTCAACAGGTTGGTCTCGCAATTGGGGCCGCCGCTGCAGTTGGCAGTGCCCGGCTGGCACTGGCCGCTACCTCCCACGTTCGTGCAGGTGCCTCTCGTTTCGCAGCCATTGAAAGGGTTGCCGTCGCAGTTGTAGCGGCCCCTGTTGCAACTGACGATCGTGCACTGGCCGCTGATGCAACGCTCGCTCGCGTAGGGGAACGAGCATTGGTTGCCGCATGCCCCGCAGTGGCTCTCGGAGGTGTAGACGTTGGTTTCGCAGCTACCGTTGTTGTCGCAGTCGCCTCGGCCTGCCGGGCACACCGTCCCGCCGGTGCCTCCAAAGCCGCCGAAGCCTCCAATACCGCCGGTGCCTCCAATACCGCCGGTGCCTCCAATACCGCCGAAGCCTCCAATACCGCCGAAGCCTCCAAAGCCGCCGAAGCCTCCAAAGCCGCCGAAACCGCCTGCGCCGGGCCCAACACATGGACCGGAGGTTTCGCACCCGTTGTAGGGGTTGCCGTCGCAGTTGCTCCAACCCGGGTCACATCCCTGCAGCGTGCAGGATCCCTGTTGGCAGCTCTCGGATGCGTGGGGAAGCTCGCAACGAGCCCCGCAGGCGCCGCAGTGTTGATTCGAGGTCAACGTGCTGACCTCGCATACGCCATCGCGGTTGCAGTCCGCGTGCCCAAACATGCAAAGCGTTGTGCCCGGGCCGAGACAGGTACCCTGCACCTCGCACCCATTGAGCGGATTCAGGTCGCAGTTGGCCCAACCCTGCTCACACTGGCCAAGCTGGCACTGGCCCTGCTGGCAGTGCTGCTGTGCGTGCGGCAACTGACAGACGCCACCGCAGAAGCCGCAGTTCATCTCGGTGTTGAGCTGCGTTTCGCACGTCCCGTCGCCGTTGCAGTCGGCGCGGCCAACCGGGCAGGTGCCCATGCCCGTACCGGTGCAGGTGCCCTGGGTTTCGCAGCCGTTGAGTGGATTCAAGTCGCAGTTGCCCCAACCCGCCTGGCAGCCGACCAATTGGCACTGGCCGTTCACGCACGCCTGATCGGCGTTGGCGAGTCGGCACTCGTGGCCGCACATTCCGCAGTTTTGCTCTGACGTGGTGAGCGTGGTCTCACACGTGCCGTTGCCGTCGCAATCGGCACGCGGAAACTGGCAGAGCGTCATGCCGCCGACCCCGCCCAGGCCACCGCCGACCCCGCCCAAGCCACCGCCGCCAGCCGCGCCGCCGAAACCTGCCTGGCCGCCGATACCCCCGACGCCGCTCCGACCACCTACCCCGGCCAAGCCCCCACCGGCACGGCCACCCGCAGCCGTGCCCCCGCCGCCGGCCGTGATCCGGGTTCCGGCGTTGCCCGCGACCGGACGCGTCCCAGCGGCGCCGACTGTGCCGGACGCGGACGGAGGCGGGGGTACCACGCCCGTCCCCGAGGCGCCGCCACCCGCGGGGGCTGCCTGTGAACATGCCGCAAGCCACACCCCGCAAGCGATACCCAGGACGATTCGACGCTTACTCATGGTTGCCACCGTTACTCCAAGCCAGACCAACATGCAACGCGGCCCGCGCCAACTCAGAACGTTGCTGGAGCGCCGATCGGCGCCGCTGGCGAGGCGCGACGACGAGGAGTATTGGGGATACTTCGAGGAGGTGCAACATAGCCAGCGGTGGTCAGAACCGGCGAAACGGATGAGTTATTCTTCCGCGGGCCCTTAGCGTACAATGGGCCGCAATCTGCCGTGCGGCACCCAATGGAGCAACCTGCCGTCCGGCGCCCAATGGAGCAACCTGCCGTCCGGCACCCAATGGAGATGAGCCATGCTCGAGCGATTGACCGACTTACCTGCGGACGTCTACGGCCTGCGAGCCGGGGGCAAAGTCACCCAGCAGGACTACAACGATGTGCTGCGTCCCCTCCTGTCCGATGCCCGAAGCCGAGGGGGCAGGGTGCGTTTTCTCTACCACTTCACTCCCGACTTCGAAGGTTTCACGCCGGTGGGAGCCCTCGAGGACATGCGGCTGGGGCTCCAACACCTGCGCTTGCTGGAACGCTGCGCCATCGTCACCGACATCGGATGGCTTCGCAACTCATCTCGCTTGCTGGGCATGATGATGCCTTGCCCGGTCGGGATCTTCGGCAACAGCAGCTGGGACGAGGCGCTGGCATGGGTCAGCGCACCGCCCCAGGCAAGGCACCTAACGCACGACCTGCGCGCCGAGAGCGGCGTGCTGGTGCTCGAGCTCAAGGGGCCTCTGAGCGCCGAGGATTTCGATGCCGTGGCCCTGGCCGTCGACCCCTGGATCGAGGCTCATGAGGAGCTCAGCGGCCTTGTGCTGCACGTGCAGGCGTTTCGGGGTTGGGAAGACGTTGGCAGCTTGCTGCGGCACATCGCATTCGTGCGCGACCATCACCGCAAAGTGCGGCGTGTGGCCGTGGCTGCCGATGGAAAGTTCGCAGGAATTGCACCCCAGCTGGCCCGGCACTTCGTTGCGGCGGAACTGAAGCACTTTTCGTCCGCCGATGTCGAGGGCGCTATCGCGTGGGCCGGCGCGGGCGCCCCTGCTGCGTCCTCGCACGAGGAAGTCAGCGGGGCCCCGCCGCAGTAGTCGACCACGGAGGTCGGGACCCGAATCCGAACCCCGGAATCCGGGAACCCGAAGCCGGGCCCGATCTCCGAACCCGATATCCGCCTCCGCCGCGGCCCTCTGTCTCCGCCTCGTCCGTCCGCCACCGCCTCCTGCCTCGGGCTTGCCCGATAAAGCGCAGCTCCGGTTGGCCGCCAAACTATCCGGCCGCCGCAATAACTGAAAGACCTCCCCTACTATTGCACCGTCGTGCAACTAGAGACAGGCCGCTATGCGTTGCGGGGCACCTGGGACCGCACCACGCGTACCAGGCGCATGGGGCTCGTGCATAGCCACACGAGCTCCTTCCAAGTGAAGTGCGATAGCCACCCTACCAGCATGATCCACTGGAACAGAAACAAGTTCATCATGTAATCGATGCCCAGATGCAAGGCTACGATCGCCCCCAGAGCCACGCGCCGTGTTTCCCGAAACCACAGCAGCAGCGGTGCCAGCAGCTCGACGGCAAGCGTGCTCCACGACATGATCCGCAGAAACCACAGCGATTCCGACAACGCCTGGGGCGGAGGGTAGCGTCTGAACAGATCGTCGAGCTTGCTCACGTAGTACATGGCGTCCCCCGTCCACCAGTGATCGCCCTCGAGCTTTTCGATTCCTGCACAGAGCATGATCAGGCACATCTCGAGCTGCAGCATGCGCAGGGCCCAGCCGGAGCTCGGCGCCGATCCGGCGCCCTTGGCCGGCCATAGCGTGGCATCGAGGGCATACGTTAGATTCATCGGCAACCAGATCACCATGAACCCGACCATGCGGAACACGATATCTTCACCGTCGGTGATGAAGACGTTGCGGTGCTGGAAAGACACCAGCCACACGAACACGCAAACGGCGTTGAAACGCGACAGAAAGCCGAGCGCCAATAGGAACGACTGCACAAGGGCGGCCACGTAGCAAGTCCACAGTACGGTCGCGTTCGCGGGTAGCAGCATGAACACGGTCAACGCGTAGCGGTCGGTCAGCCGGCGCGAGACCTCGAGCGGAAGCCAGCCTTGCTCGCTCCACATGGACTCGACGTGCATGGCCATGGCTGCGAAGTTCACGAAGACCAGGGATGCGTACCCTATCCGAATGAGCGCGCACGGCCTTGGATCGCAGGCCGGCGTGAGAAAGGCATGCCAGCGAAGGCCGAGCTGGCGCAAACTGGGGATCGCCTCGCTCACTCTAGGTTCTCCGTGTGATAGCGGGCCCGCCTGATGAACTCCTCACGCGGGGGCGGGATGGCGCTGAAGCGGGCCCTTGCCTGCTCGAGACGATGCGGTGGCGGAACCTGCCACCAGTGTCTGGTCAGGACCACCTGAACGGGGCGAGCACCGCCGCTCCGCTTGGGGGCGATGCGTGCCAGGTACCGGCAAAAAGGCGACCAAAGCCCTCGCTGATCGTCGCGCCGCAGCTCCTCGTAGACCTTCATGTGCCGGTGGGTGATGATGGTCTCCCACCAGTCGCGTCGCTTCCAATCGGTGCTCTGCCACGACCAGCGCGAACCGTCGGAGTAGAGGACCTGGGCGTCGAGCCACGAGTTGAGGCTATCGACGTTGGGCGCGAAGAGTGGCCAGCGCTGCCACAGGCCCAGGTTGGTCAGCACCGGCGTGACCACGCGCTTCGCCATGCGATGTACATGCGAGCGAGCCGGAAGCGCGTCGATCGCCCACGCGCACAACAAGAGGGTGAGTGCAAGGGTGCGCAGGCGTGCCCGCAGCGACGCCTCCTGCGGCTGCGCTCGCTCGGCCTGAGACGCATCCCGCTCGAGTGCTTCCATTGCAGTCGTGTGCCACTAGCCCGGCACCCTATGTAGCAGCCGGCGAGGAAGCTGGCGAATGCGAGCGTGCTCGCAGGCCGATTTTCTTGGCAGCAAGAGGCTGGCTTGAGCAGGCGGCCTCGAGCACGTATGGTCGCGCCATGGAAGCAGTCGCTCGCAGGAGCGTGAAGCAGGTTCGCCTTGCGATCGCGGCCACGTCGTACGCCCTGCTGTCAGCGACCGCATGTTCCGGCAGCGGGTCCATGAGCCGGGCGGGCCACGGCCATGGCAGCGCAGGAGAACATGGACATGCCGGGGGCGGCCACGCGCATCCGATGGGCACCCCTACCGGCGCCGAGTGCCCGCCCGGACAGACCCTGACGTACGAGAGCTTTGGCTCGAGCTTCTTCGCCAGCTACTGCATTCGCTGCCACAGCGAGCAAGTCACCGGCGCGGCGCGCATGGCTGCGCCGCCCGACCACAATTTCGATACGCTGGAGCTGATTCGCCGTCAGGCGAAGGCCATCGATACTTCCGCGGGCGCGGGTCCCGCGGCACAGAATCGCCGCATGCCACCGTCGGGTGCTGCGCCCGGCGATGCCGAGAGGACCTCCCTCGCCGAGTGGCTGGCCTGCGGAGCACCGTGACCGGAACTTCGTTGCGGGCCGGCGCTACTGCTCTGGAATCGTTTTCAAGAATTGCTCCAGCACGCGGTAGCCTTCTTCGAGCGGCGCGAGCTCGGTGTATTCGTTGCGTTGGTGTGCCTGCGCCTGCGTGCCCGGGCCGAAGTTGACCGCGGCCACGCCGATCTGATCGAACCGCGCCACGTCGGTCCATGCCTGCTTGACCTCGGTGGCACGCACGCCGCACTGCGCCAGGTGTTTGACCAGAAAGTGGTCCCTGTGCGGCCTGCAAGCCGGTGACAGATCGGTCGGCTCCACCTTGGCCCGCTGCCCAACGAAATGCTCGATCTCGCTGACCACCTGGGCCGGCGTGCGTCCCGGAGCAAAGCGGTAGTTGAGATTGACCTCGAACAAGTCGGGAACGATGTTGTGGCTTCGGCCGGCGCTCGCGAGGGTCGGTGACACCACCTCTCGGAAGACGCAGCCGTCGACGACCACGTCGCGCGGAGCCCGATCTCGAAGCTCGAGCAGCACGTCCGCCGCCTTGAGGATGGCGTTTTCCCCTTGCCACGGCCGTGCGCTGTGCGCCGTGCGTCCTTCGAAGCGCAAGGTCACGTGCACGGAACCCATGCAGCCGAGCTGGAGCTTGTTGTCGCTCGGCTCCAGACACAGGGCCAGATCGATCCGGCTCAGGTCCTCGAAACGAAGGAGAAGCTCCCCGAGCGCGTTCTCCTCGTAAGGTCCTTCCTCGCCCTCGTAAAACACCAACATGAGATCGCAGGGTAACGACGCGAGGTCGATCCGCTCGATCAGCTCGAGCATCACGGCCAGCCCGGATTTCATGTCGGCCGCTCCCGGCCCAAAGAGGCGCGAACCTTCCACCCTGGCCGGCCCGTCGTGCTCGGTGCGCACCACATCCAGATGCCCCACGAGCGCAATTCGGGGCTTGCCGGGCCGGCGCACCGCATGCACTACCAGGCTGTGCCCATGGCGCTGCACGGCCCCGGCAGGCAGGTGCTCGAGCAGGTGCGCCTGCACGTGGTCGCACAGCGCCATCTCTTCGCCGATCGGGCTCGCAATGCGGGTCAGATCAAGCAGCGTCGTGCACAGGGCCGAAGCCAGGCCCTCGTCGCTCGTCGTCGACGTGCTCACGTGGCGAGTCCGTGCTCGCGAAGCGCGTTGTTGAGCGAGACCTTGCGATCGGTATGCTCCGATCGTTTGCCGATGATCAGTGCGCAGGGAATTTGATAGTCTCCGGCGCTGAAGCGCTTGGTTCGCATACCCGGAATCACCACGGAGCGCTCCGGTACATAGCCTCGCATCTCCAGCGGTTCGGGGCCCGTGACGTCCAAGACGACTGTCGAAGCTGTGAGCACCACATTCGCGCCCAGCACGGCCTCGCTCCCGACTCGAACGCCCTCGACGACCACGGCACGCGAGCCGATGAACGCGCCATCCTCGATGATCACCGGCGTTCGGGTCAACGGCTCGAGCACGCCGCCGATGCCGACCCCCCCCGATAAATGGACATCGCACCCGATCTGCGCGCAGGAGCCCACGGTGGCCCAGGTGTCCACCATGCTGCGCGCCCCCACGTACGCGCCGATGTTGACGTAGCCGGGCATGAGCACCGCGCCAGGCTCCACGTGCGCGCCGTATCGAATCGTTCCCGGTGGCACCACGCGAACGCGAGCGCGATCAAGACCTCGCTTGAGCGGGATCTTGTCGTGGTACTCGAAGGGCCCGCACTCGATGACTTGCATGCCCTGGGTTGCGAAATACAGGAGCACGGCCTGCTTGATCCAGGCGTGCGTGATCCACTCGCCGCCGGGCTCGCCGGGCGGGCTCGCTACCCTTAGCTCGCCGCGGTCCAGCTGCTCGATAACCCGTGCCACAGCGCGCCGGTGGCCGGGCCTCTCGAGCAGCTCGCGCGTCGCGTAGGCTTGCTCGATCAGCGCACGCTCGGGTGGTTGGTCGTTCATGGGCCTAGCAAGCGGGCACCACGACGAAACCGGCGGCCGAGAAGTCTGTTTTGTCGAAGGTGAAGGCTTCGGTTGTATTCAACGCGCGCATCAGTGCGAACGAGGTGCAGTCGGTGAAGGAGAACAGATGGTCCTTGTAGCGCACAAAGATGCCCCACGCCGCTTCGCGGGTTGCCGAGTCGACATCAAGCAGGCGACACCAACGCGAACGGAGCAGTGCTTCACCGGCTCTGACGGCCGTCCTGTGGCCCATGCGCCTGCGCACCAACGTAATGACCTCGTCGGCCACGTCGGTTGACGTTACCAGGGGCGTCTTCGCCGTCGCAAAAGCGCGGAGCGCACCCTTGGCCGCCGTGTGGTTGCAATCCTTCGGGTCCACGAGCGCGATGAACGCACTCGTGTCGACAAACGCGGATTTCATCGCATCTTCGAGCGCCCGTAGAGGACGTCATCGACGCTCCCGGACAGATTGGTACTGTCCGTCGCGCCTATTCCGACGAGCTGCCACAGCGAATCGCCCGAAGCGTCGACGCGGTCTTTGCCGCTCACGCCCAGGCGCACCGCCAGGGCCTCACGCAGGATCTCGGCCTCGGAACGTCGTTGCCGGGCCGCCTCGCGCCTGAGGCGCTCATCCAGCTCGGCGGTCAAGTACACCTGCTTGCGGACCATCGCTGGCATACGGCGTATATACATTACCTGAGGTGCCGAGTCAAACCGAAGCACACACCCAGAGGGCCATCCCCAACGTGCATGACGCCTGCGCACTCGAGCCACCAGCAGCACCAGAAGCGCGGATAACATAGCGTGGCGGCGCATAGGACATCCATTGAATGCGGTGGTACCCTGTTGGAGACGAGTCATGGCAACGGCGCAGGCGCAGATGCTCTCGACGATCGGCCTCTTGGGACTGGTCTGCGCGGCATCGGGTTGTACGCAGCCGCCGCCCACCTGCCAGGTCGCCAGGCTGCCCTTCGTGGCACGCTACGACCTCATCAGCGGCACGGGCCCCTGTGCCCAGCTCAAGGGAGAGATCTTCGGTGCGCACACCTATTACTATCCGTCCGAAAAGATGCAGGCCGATTTCCGCGCTGCGCGCGTCGCGCTGACCCCCGACCTGGTGGGCACCTACGACAGTCTCTACCACGCGGCGCTCAACGCCCACGAGCACTGGCTGAAAGACAACACCGTCG
>JAKSBK010000139.1 GCA_022361155.1 Pseudomonadota bacterium | reverse complement strand
CGAGCCCTCGGACGCGCCCAAAGCATAGGCTGGCTCGTTATTCGGCGTGGTTTCCCAGGACCACTCGAGCGGCCACGCTCGCACAGCGGAGCACGTGAGGCCTTATTCGCTCGGCCTGCACACTCACTCGCACAGCGACTGGCAAAGCAAGCGGTCGTGGCAAAACAAAAACGCGATCACGGCCGTATACGTCCTAGAACTGGTGCCCTACCCGTTCCGGAGGTCTGAATTGCGCCTAGTATCCCCCACCTCGCTTGCTCGGGCACCTTCTTGTCGATGCCGCGCTGCGCGCGGTCGTGCCCGCGGCCTACCCGGGCAAAAACCCGGATCGGACTTCCGGCCGCGAGCACTACGCTCTCGTGTGCCGCTCGCTGGGTTCAGCCTGGTCGAGCTGATGATCGTGGTTGCCATCGTGGGCATCCTTTCGGCCGTGGCAATCCCTAGCTTCAGCGCCTATCTTATGCGCTCGCGTACCGCCGAAGCCGTGCAGTTCCTGGGCGCGATCAAGCTTCGCCAGGAGGCCTATCGCGCGGAGTTCGGCCAATACTGCGACATCAGCACCTATCATCCAGCCATCGCGAGCCTGGATGGGTCCAACCCGGTTCCCTGGGGGGCCACGCCGGCCGCATGGGACCAATTGGGCGCCACGCCTGACCCGTACGTACGTTTCTCGTTTCGCACGGTAGCGGGAACACCGGCTACTCCACCGCCCGCCGCGCTCGGCTACGACACGTCGAACCTGGATTTTTGGTTCTATTCTCAAGCCGTGGGCGACCTCGACGACGACTCGACCTTGGTGACCTTCGAATCCTACTCCGAATCCAGTCGGATCTGGGTGAGCGACGCCAAGGGCTGGGATTAGGACGCGGTGACAGTTTTTGTCACTGGTCGGGACGACAGCGACGCGGAGTGTCGCCCGTGATCTGGTCCAGGTTACGGCCAATCAGCATTGATACGGAATATTCTGCAACGATTTCAATGGGATTCCCGTGGCGAGGCTCGCTCTCGGTTTTCGGCCCGGAGCTTGCAATAAGAACGCAAAGTTACAGCGGTCGCTCGTGAGCCGCCAACTGCCAAGGAGACAGAGTTTCATGTCGAAGATGATGAAGAGTAGAGAAGGGTTCACACTGGTGGAGCTCATGATCGTGGTTGCGATCATCGGCATTCTGGCCGCGCTCGCGATTCCGGCGTTCGTGGGCTATGTGCGTCGGTCCAAGACCGCCGAGGCCACGGGCAACCTCAACCAGCTGTTCAAGGCTGCAGCGTCGTATTACGAACAGGAGCGCAGCGGCCAAGCAATCACCTCCGCGGCGAGTGTGCACTGCGTCGTCGGCGCAGACGTGTTGACCCCGGCCGACCCCTCTGACGTCAAGCAAGCCTACGTAGCCCCAGCTAATGCCGCGGCCCTGGGGTTCTCCATCAGCGACTTCGTGTACTTCGGTTATGGGCAAGCCGTGGGAATCGGGCTGACCTGCAACGTTCCCAAGAGCACCGCCGCCGTCTACACCTTCTTCGCGGAAGGCGACCTAGACAACGACGGTGTCAACTCCAGGTTCGAGATGGCCGTCGGCTCCAGCGCCGAAAACGAACTGTACCATGGACGAGGCTTCTACATCGTCAACGAGCTCGAATAGCCGATCCGCAGCAACCAGCTTGTGTTAACATGGAAGCTCCCCTTCGCCCTCGCGGTTGGGGAGTTTTCGCTTAAGAAGAGCGCCCGTGGAGAGCCGTTGGCTGCGAACACTGGCGGTGGTCTTGAGTGTCGTGGTCCTTGCTGCGGCGGGGCGTTGGCTGCGCGTTCGCTCCATGCGGCACCTCCTCGCCACCCAGCGCTATGAGAGTGTGTACTTCGTGCCACCCCCACAGTGGCTGCGCGTGTTCTCTCTGCGGCACGACGAAGCGCTGGCCGATCTGCTGTGGTTGAGGGCGCTCATTTACTTCACGGACGAGCTGTTGCATCGCAGCGAAGCGCGCCACCTCGAGAACTACGCCGAGGCCATGTTGGCGCTCGATCCCTACTTCCAGCGTGTCTACCGCTGGGCCGCGGCGGTCGTACTGTATCGGCCTGGCGAGACAAACGCCGAAGACGGCTGGCGGGCGATCGATTTCCTGGAACGCGCGATGAGGCTCTTTCCAGAGGACGGAGAACTGGCGTGGGACCTTGGCGCCACCTACAGCTACGAGCTGGCCCCGTTGCTCAAGGATCCAGTCCAGAAGGCGGAGGTGAAACGCAAAGGCGCCGAGGCTCTACAGATAGCGGTCTTGCGAGGCGCGGGCCCGCCGTGGCTGGCCTTGAGCAGCGCCCGCAATCTGCATCGCCTGGGGCACACGGAGCAGGCGTTACGTCACCTGCAGGAGACCTACGCAGTGACGCGCGATGAGCAGATGCGCGAGCGCTTGGCTCAGATGATCATCCGCCTGAAGTCCCGGGCTCACGCGGAGGCCTTTCAGCACGCCCAGCTCGAGACGGAACGCGGACGCGAGCGGGACTTCTCTTATCTCGACGTAGACATGTACCTGCTGGTGGGCAAACGACCGCCATTCGACGGCAGGGCGCTGCGTGAGAGGGGCTTCGATCCCATAGCTGTACCGCTGCCCCCTTCTGAGTGGAGTCACGTACCAGAGCAGTAGGGCGATTGAAAAGCACCGAGGGTCGTCGCAAACTGCCCGGTCATGGTCTGGTCGCGTGCCAGGAAACCGCGTTTGTGTGGGCTTGCCCGCACCGGAATGACCATGGTCGAGACCGCCCTGCTCATCAGCGTCATCGGCGTAGTCTTGGCCGTGTGGGTGCCGAGGTTCGTGCGCGTCCTGCGCACCAGCAAGGTAGCGGAGGCCAGCGAGCAGCTCGCGATACTGCACCGAGCCGCGGCAGTGTATTACGAGGCATCCCACAGCACGCCACACGGAGTCGTACGCCGGTGCCTGCCCCCCGCTGCAGGGCCAACGCCGCCCCGCCCCTCCACCGTGCCCCGCGACGTGGACTTCGCATCGGAAGCTGCGACGGGCTCGCCCACATGGCGCGCTTTGGGTTATCGCCCCGCGCGGCCGTTGCGCTATCGCTATACGTTCGTGCCCACAAGCGCCGGCTGCGGCCTCGCTCGGGACAGCCAGCGCCCGACGCTCGTCACACTGCGAGCGGAGGGCGACCTCGACGGGGACGGCGAGCTGTCGCTCTTCGAGCGGGAGATCACCCTAGATCCGGAGGGCCGTCTCGTGCCTCTCGGCGGGCTCTTCGTACGGCATCGGATGGAGTGAAGCCCTACTTGCGTGCTTTTAGTTTCAGGATCTTTCGCACGACGCCGCCAGGCTCGATCTCGACGACAAAGGTCTCGCGCACGTCGAAGTCGTCGTTCACCAGTGTCACTCGATGCCTTCCGGCTCTCAACGGGATCCGCATTTGGGGGGTGTTACCCATGAGTTGCCCGTCGACAAAGACCTGCGACCAGGGCTGCGTGTTGACTTGCAGAATCCCGTGAGCCGGTCCCACCGTGGACGAGGCTCTTTTTGCCCGGCCGCTCCGGGAACGGGTGGAACGCGAATGCGCTGCCCGCCCGGCATGGCGCTTGGCATCGGCATGGCGCTTGGCATCGGCATGGCGCTTGGCATCGACAGGGCGCTTGGCATCGACAGG
>JAKSBK010000138.1 GCA_022361155.1 Pseudomonadota bacterium | reverse complement strand
GTGTCGCTCTCACCGAAATAGAACGCGAACACATCCCAGCTGCGTCGCTCGAGCAGCCACAAGCCAAGCTCGGTCTTTCGTCGCACGCGCCGCACCAGCGCGGCAGGCAGCCGCTCGTGCCAAGCCTCGTGCCCCGCGGCGAACTCATCGACATCGTCAAACCGCAGCGCACCGTGCTCGCGCTTGAGCTCGCCGTAGAGCTCCGGGGGCCACACGAACGATCGGTCCGCCTCGAACGCAACGGGTGCATCCCAGCCGCTGATGAAGACCCCGTTGCCAAGCTGCTCGGGTGGCCAGGTGCCCGGAAACCCTGCGCAAAGGCACGACAGGCCCAGGGCGTCGAGCCGGCTCATGAACGTCGCGAGCTCGCGCACGCAGCCCGCGGAAAAACGTACGCGATAACCCGAGCGTACGGTGAAATCGAAGACCCCGTGAGCCCCAGGGTCCGCTCCCGTGAGGAAGGTGGTCCAGTTGGGCAGCGTTGCCGGGGGCTGCACGCTGCGCAGCGCAGCGCAGACGCCCCGCTCGAGCAGCGCGTGCAAGGCTGGCAGCCTGCGCGATCCCAGTGCTCGCACCAGGTCGAGATCCGCCCCGTCGAGGCCGATGATCAGGTTTCGTGCGCTCACCGCTGCTCCACTGCCGTGACTGAGGGCCCGTGACAGGATTTTCCTGCCCCTGCCCCTGCCCTTGCCCGAACTGTCATCGATCGCTCGTTAGTGATAGGCTTGACCAACATCGAGACGACCTGTTCGACTTCTCGAGTGCCTCGGCTATCACGTTTCCGAGCAAGGGCAAGGCCAACGCAAGAGCCGGCCCCCGAGGGGCGGGGCCTTCCTGAACCCACGCCCCTAGCAGCAGCTCGAGCCCGCTTCGTCAACGCGGCGTGCCTGCCACGCGATGACTTTGCCGCGGCGGTCGATGGTGATGTCGCAGCAGGCCTCGAGCATCGTACGCAGTTTCGCTCGACCGCGAAGTACGCGGGATTTCATCGCCGAAAGCGAGATCCCCAGCATCTGCGCAGCTTGTTTGTGCGAGCGTCCCTCGAGCTCGCTTAGTTGGATGGCCTCCCGGTAGGGTGAAGGCAGATGGGCCACCAAGGAAGCCACGTAGGTGGCTACGGGGGCCGCGACAGCATCTTCGTTCGCTTCCAGGGGCACGTGGGTGACCTCGCCGGCCTGAGGCGCGCGAGCGGGCCCCCGGCGCTGGCGAGCGCGCAGGTGATCGGCGATCGCGCTGCGTCCGATGCGGTACATCCAGGCGGCAAGGCGCGTATCGTCCTGCAGGTTGTGCAGCCCCCGGTGCATCCTGAGCAGGACTTCCTGCAGCACGTCGTCGGTGTCCGCATCGCTCGCGACGCGGCGGCGGATGAAAGGTCGCAGCCGCGCAGCGAGCGAAGTCCACGAGAGGTCTGGATTGGCGTCGATCACGCTCCACCATCCTCGCTACAGCAATCCGGCGCGCAACACCCGTCTGCCTTCGGTTTGATGGCCTCGACGCTGGCCGAGGCTACGTAGCGCTCTGCACCGCTGCCCGGCAGCCAGTCACGCACGAACTCCCTGCTCTCGGGATGCACGCTGACGCGGATCTCGTCGAACCCTACGGCCGCGAGCATATCGCGATACTCGTCGACGCGGGCGGCTCCGGCGATGCAGCCCGAGATCGCTGCAGCCTGCTGCCGGATGGAATCGGGCAGCTCACTCAGGGCCACAACGTCGGCGAGCGCAAGCCGACCACCTGGCTTGAGCACTCGAAAAGCCTCACGCAACACCTGGAGCTTGTCCGGCACCAGGTTGATGACGCAGTTGGACAGTACGACATCCGTGCTGCCATCGGCGACCGGCAGATGCTCGATCTCTCCGAGCCTGAACTCTACGTTTTCGGCCTCGGCCTTGCCCGCATTTGCGCGAGCCTTGCTGACCATCTCGACGGTCATGTCCACGCCGATCACACGCCCCTGCGCGCCGACCTCGCGAGCCGCCAGCAGGCAGTCGAAGCCCGCCCCGCTGCCCAGATCGACCACGGTCTGCCCGGGGCGCAACGAAGCGATCGCCCTGGGATTGCCGCAACCAAGACCAAGATCGGCGCCCTCGGGAACCGCTGCGAGGTCCCGCTCGCTGTAACCGATACGCAGGGACGACGCGGCCGATGAGGGCACACAACAGCCCGCTGCGCAGCAGGACGCGCCGGGCGCCTGAGCCACCCGCGTGTAGTGTTCGCGGACGGTATGGCGAATCTGCTCGTTCTTGGTGTATGTTGTCGTCATGTTCGACCTCCTTCATGATAGAAGACGGGCCTGACGAGGAAAGGACGCAGGTTCCGAGTCAACCCATGCAGTTAATCATCCCAGGCTCAGCTGCTCGGCGTTTCCGCCGTGTTTGCGCTCGAGCCGGGATAGGATCTCGCGCGCGCTCATGGTGTTCTTGTAGACGTAGAGCTCGCCGGGGAGGTTTTGGTCGAGCACCTGCTCGCTGACTCGGAGCCGCTTGCTCACGGCGAACAGGATCGTCTGCTCGAGGCCCTGCTCCACGAGCTCGACGCGCTTCCATACCGCGTCGCGGCTCCAGTAGCCGAGCACCTCGAGATAGGCCTTGCGCCCGCTGCGCGCGTGCACGAACAGCAGGTCCGGCACGATGACGCCCAGCCCGCGCAGCTCGAGGATCTCCCGGCAGGCTTCGACCCGCCACGGGCTGTCGAGCGCCGAAAGGCGTTCGAGCAGCGAGCGCACTTCGTCCGGCAAGGCGGCCTGCGTGGCGCCAGGCGTCCTTGCTGCGCTCGTCGCGGGCGCGCCGCCGCGCGGCTCGCCTCCCTGCAAGCGAAAACGCAGCGGCTGGCGCTGCTGGCCCCAGCGCACCTGCGCTTGCACGCTGAAGCGCTCGCAGTCCTGCACGGCGGGGAGCGCCAGCGCCAGCTGCAGACCGTACTTGGTGACCTGGGAGAACATGCTGAAGGGTCCATCGATGCCGATTTCGTAGCCACCTTGCGGAAACTGCGCCGACGCGGCCAGCGGGCGGATTTCGTGCAGCAGGCGCAAAAACTTGAGCTTGCGAAAGAGCTGCCGGTAGCCGTACGCCTCGGAACAGTACACGCGCGCGACAACGCCCACGGCTCGCAGCAGAACCGCCTGGGCCTGGGCGGCTTCGTAGCGCTGTACAAGACGCTCGGCCGAGAGCTCCTCGAAGGCGCACAGGATCTGCTCGCCGCGCAGGTCGGCGTACAGGGCTCGCTCGAGCTCGGGCAGCGTCATGCCGCGCTGTTCGGCTTGTCGCGTGAGCCAAGCAGCTCGATCGAAGTCCGCGACCTGCGGCGCGGCGCGCAGCGCCGAGCTCGCCGCGGCGAACACCTCGGCCCGCAGCGTGCGGGGATCCTGTGCCGCCCCGGATTCGAACTCGCAGCGGTCCTCCACGAGCTTGCGCAAGCCCGCCGCGAGCTTGCGATCCCTCGCCGCCACGGGCACCTGAGCGCAGCCGTCGCTGAAATCCGCGCGGGTAGAGCCGATGCCGGCACGCGCGAGCTCGATGTACCTCTGCGCCAGCACGCCGGCAGCCTGACGCGCCCTGGCGTCGAGCGCCGCCAGCGACAGCTCATCGCCTCGACGGCGCGCACGCACGAGATCAGCGGTAAGCAACGTGCTCCCTGCGCCGCTCGCTCGTGTTGCCCTCGCTGGTCTCGAGCGTCACGAGCTCGTAGAGCAGCGCGTGCTTGTTGTCCTGCTTGCGCAGGATGCGCCCCAGCCGCTGCACGTGCTCGCGCACCGAGCCGCTTCCGGAAACCACGATGGCGACGTTCGCCGACGGTACATCCACGCCCTCGTTGAGCACCTTCGAGGTGACCACCGCGTGGTAGGTGCCATCCCTGAGGCCATCGAGGATCTGGCTGCGCTCGCTGACCTTGGTCTGGTGGGTGATGGCTGGAATCAAGAAACGCCGCGACAGGGCGTAGGCGGTGGCGTTGTCCTGGGTGAAGAGCAGCGAACGATCGTGCCGGTGCAGGCGCAGCAGGTGCTCGACGTACTCGAGCTTTGCGGGCGCCGTGAAGGCGAGCTCGCGCTGCCGGCGATAGGCCGTCATCGCACGCTGCCCTTCCTCGCTGCGTGCCGCCCGCATCACGAAGTCAGACCAACCGGTCTTGGTGCCCATGCGAATGCCCTGCGCCCGCAGGAACGCAAGGTAGATGCGACGCTCGCGTTCGTACTCGGCCCGTTCCAAGGGCGCAAGCTCCACCCCGATGCGCTCGGTTTCGTACTGCGCGAGGTAGCTGCCGGACAGCTCCACGATGTCACGCCGGTACGCGACCGGCCCTATCAGCTCGTCCAGCTCGGCTTCGCGACCGTCCCCGCGCTCGGGGGTCGCGGTCAAACCCAGCCGGTAGGGAGCCAGGGACAGGCGCGCCGCGAGCGCATAGGTGGCGCCCGGAAGGTGGTGACACTCGTCGAACACGATCAAGCCGAAACGCGCACCGATGTGCTCCATGTGCAGATAGGCCGAGTCGTAGGTCGTGACCGTGAGCGGCTCGAGCGTGTACTCGCCCCCGCCAATCACACCGACCTTGCTCGCAAACGCCGTGCGAACGACATCGTACCATTGACGCACCAGGTCCAGGGTCGGGGCAACGACGAGCGTGGAGCGGCGGGTAGCGTCGATCGCCATCACGCCAACCTGAGTCTTGCCGGCACCGGTCGGGAGCACGATCACGCCGCGGCCTTGCTGGCTTTGCCAGGCCTGCAGCGCATCCTTCTGGTACGGCCTGGGGGTGCGATGAACGCACAGGGCCGACTCGAGACAGGCGTAGGCGCGCGCGTGATCTTCGAAGGCGAGGCCCGCCCGCGAAAGGTGGCGCACCACGGCCGCGTATGTCGCGGCCGGGGCACGAAAACAGGCGGCGCGCGCGTCCCACAAACAGCACTCGGGCAACGTGTCTGCCTCGCGCGCCACGCCACGGATCTCGAGGGTCCCGGCCGCGAAGCCCAGCGTGATCCCGGCCCGGGTCGGTGCCGGGTCGGCGCCCTGCTCCCTGGCGCCCTGCATCCCGGCGCCCTGCATCTCGGCGCCCTGCATCTTGGCGTCCTGCTTGTTGGCGCCCTGCTTGTTGGCGCCCTGCTTGTTGGCGCCCTGCATCCCTTCACCGGCCGGCGTTTCAGCCACCCGCGCCGACCGCAGGTCCGTCCTGATCCGAACGCAGATGGCACTGCTTGTACTTCTTGCCGCTGCCGCACCAGCACGGCTCGTTTCGGCCGAGCTTGGGCTGGTCTCGGCGCACGGTGGCCGGCTTGCCGGCTGCCGGCCCGCGTCCGGCTCCGCGTGCCCTCTTGCCGCGCGCCGCGCCCGCGTCGGAACCTTCCCTCTGGGATGCGTGGCTCATTCGGATGCGTTGCTGCTGGGCCTCGGCCTTCCGGCGCCGCTGTTCCTCGAGCCGCTCGACATCGCGCTCGATCTCGTCCTCACGCTCGACCACGAAGTGCGACATGTTGTGAGCCACCGACGCCTTGACGCTCTGCACCATCTGCAAGAACAGGTCGTATCCTTCCTTCTGATACTCCTTTTTGGGATCACGCTGTCCGTAGCCGCGCAGGCCGATCCCATCGCGAAGGTGATCCATGTCCTGCAGGTGCTCGAGCCAGCGATTGTCGATCTCCTGCAGGTAGAAGTTGCGGAAGAGGCGCAAGTAGAGCAGCTGCCCGACCTCGGCCTCCTTCTTCTTGAGCACCGCCTCCACATCCTCGTAGAGCTTTGCCGCCAGATCGCCGGGATCGGCGTGCTTCTCCAGGCCCGTTGCGGGAATGCCGAACTGGTCTTCGTAGGCGCGCTGCAGGCCGCTGATGTCCCAGTCCTCGAAATGGGCCTTGGGTGGACAGGCGTGCTCGACCATGGTGCCGATCAGCTCGTCGTTCAGATCCAGAAGACGCTCCCGCTGCTCGGTCATCGACAGCGGCACTTGCTTGCCCAGAAACTCGAGCGCGCCTTTGGGGTTGGAAGCGTAGCTTTCGAGATCGCTTTGGCAGCCAAACGTAACGTAAACCTGCTGCTCGAGCGCCCGTGCCTCCAGCTTGCTGAAGCTCTCGATGCTGCGCTGCATGACTTCACGCTGCCAGGCTTCGCGCTGCTCCGGCGTGGCCGCGTCGGGGGGCGGCGACGCAGCGTAGGCCTTCACCATGTCGCTGAGTATGGGTTGGACTTCGCTGCTCACCTTCGCGTCGGCACCCTTCACCAGCGGTCGCGGCTCGATCCCCTTCTTGCGTTCGTCCTCGCTGGGAACGCTGCGGTACTGCCCCATGAGAACCTGGCGGCGCAGCGAATAGACGCTCTTGCGCTGCTGGTTCATTACGTCGTCGTACTCCAGCAAGTGCTTGCGGATATCGAAGTTGCGCTCCTCCACCTTGGTCTGAGCGTTCTCGACCGCCTTGGTCACCCAGCGGTGCTCTATGGGCACGTCCTCCTCCATGCCGAGGCGGTCCATGAAGCCCTGCATCCGATCACCGGCGAAGATCCGCATCAAGTCGTCTTCGAGCGAAAGATAGAAACGCGAGCTCCCCGGATCGCCCTGGCGCCCGCTGCGACCGCGGAGCTGGTTATCGATGCGGCGCGACTCGTGACGCTCTGTGCCCACGATGTGCAGGCCACCCGCCTCCAGGATCTCCGCCTTCTGCTTTTCGCAGTCCTCCACGTAGCGTTCGGTGGCCCCGCGCACCGCAGCGTCGAAGGCCTCGCGATCCGCCAGCAGCTCTTCGGTGGCAGACTGCATGGCCTCCATCCGCCCGAGCATCTCGGGGTTTCCACCAAGCACGATGTCCGTGCCGCGCCCGGCCATGTTGGTCGCTACCGTGACCGCGCCTTTGCGGCCCGCCTGCGCCACGACGTAGGCCTCCCTTTCGTGCTGCTTGGCGTTGAGCACCTGGTGGGCGATCTCGCGCCGGGTGAGCATCCGTGACAGCGCGTCCGACTTTTCGACGCTCGTCGTGCCTACCAGAACGGGTTGGCCGCGCGACTGGCAGTCGCTGATCTCCTCGACCACGGCCTTGAATTTCTCGCGCTCCGTCTTGTACACGAGATCATCGTGGTCCGCCCGGATCATCGGCTTGTTCGTCGGTATCACCGTGACATCGAGCTTGTAGGTCTTGTGAAACTCCGTGGCCTCCGTGTCGGCAGTGCCGGTCATGCCGGCCAGCTTGCGGTAGAGCCGAAACAGGTTCTGGAACGAAATCGTAGCCAGCGTGGCGTTTTCTTCCTGGATAGGGACGTTTTCCTTGGCCTCGACCGCTTGATGCAGGCCGTCCGACCAGCGCCGGCCGGCCAGGACGCGCCCTGTGAACTCGTCGATGATGAGGACCTTGCCGTCCTCGCTCACCATATACTGCTGGTCGCGTTTGTAGAGTGCGTGCGCGCGCAGCAGCTGCTGCAGAATGTGGAGCGTCTCCAGGTTCACCGGATCGTAGAGGTTTTCGGCCTCGGTTAGGCTGCGCTTCTGGAGCTCTTTTTGCGCGACCTCGATGCCCTCCTCCGTGAGCGTGACGGAGTGGTTCTTTTCGTCGACCGTGAAATGCTCATCCTTGCGCAGGCGCGGAACGATTTCGTTGATCTTGACGTACTTGTCGCTGGCCGTGCGCCCGCGCCCGCTGATGATGAGCGGCGTGCGCGCCTCGTCGATCAGAATCGAGTCGACCTCGTCTACGATCGCGTAGTTCAGATCGCGCTGAACGTAGTCGTAGATGCTGAACTTCATGTTGTCGCGCAGGTAGTCGAACCCGAACTCGTTGTTCTGGCCGTACGTGATGTCGGCCTCGTAGGCACGCTTCTTGTCGCTATCGTACTGGGCATTCAGAATCACGCCCGTGCGCAAACCGAGAAAGCCGTGCAGCTTTCCCATCCACTCGGCGTCGCGCCGGGCGAGGTAGTCGTTCACGGTGACGACGTGCACCCCCTTGCCTTCCAGGGCATTCAAGTAGCACGCGAGCGTGGCCACCAGGGTCTTACCCTCACCGGTCTTCATTTCGGCGATCTTGCCGTGGTGCAGGACCATCCCGCCCACGAGCTGCACGTCGTAGTGGCGCATGCCCAGCGCGCGTACGCCTGCTTCGCGGCAAACCGCAAAAGCGTCGATCAACAGATCGTCGAGCGTTGCGCCGCGTTCCAGCCTGGCTCGAAACTCAGCGGTCTTGGCACGGAGATCGGCGTCGCTCAGCTTCTTGATGGCAGGCTCTTGCGCATTGATCGCTTCGACGACGGGCCGCATGCGCTTGACTTCGCGCTCGTGCTTGGTGCCCAGTACTTTCTTCAGAACCGGTCCGAACATTGGCTGCTACGGCGATCCGGCCGACCAAGGCAGGACGCACGTGCGTTGTACGCGTTCGGTATGTCGCACGCAAGCGGGCTGCAACGCCCCGGCACGCTGCAAAAAGCTCCGATCCGGACCATCGAGGCCCGTGCGCTTCGCTGCGTCTTATCCGTATGCCTGGCTGCGGGCGAGCACGTAGATCACGATCGCGGAAAAGGCCAGGAGAATGGCCGCGACCGAAGCCAGCACGGTTAGGGTCATCCGCAGTTTGCGCAAGCGACCCTGTGCGGCGCGCACGCCGGCATCGGCCAGGATCCGGCGAGCCTCCGACGCGGCGTGCAGGCCACGTCGAGCCAGCACGAGAGCCAGGGCCACCCCGGACAGCACCAGGGAGACCAGCGCGAACAACCGCAGCTGGGCGCGCTGCTCCGAGAGCCGTGCCACCGCAGACGCGTAACCGCTGGCCGCGGCCGGCTGCGGCATGATGTGGGGCTCGCCTCGCGCGAAGACGAAACCGGCCACACGCGCGAGGTCCTCCTCGGCGAAGGCCCCAGGATTCACCGACAGGCGGCGAGCGAACGGGTCGCGCGCGTCCTGCTCCAGACCGAAACGGGCCAGCGCCGAGAGCGACTGCATGCGCGTTTCACCCGGCTCACGGACGTACAGGAATCGAACCGCGGCGGTGCTCGATGCGAACGGATCGGCGCGAGCCTGCAGCCGCCATATGCCCGCCTCCAGCGGCTCGAAGGGCAGCGGCTGCCGGGGCTCGACAAGCACGCCGCTGCGTAGCCAGCAGCCGTCACGAAAGGCCTCGATGATGAGCGCATCGGCGTCGCTTCCCACCGTGACCTCCGGCCGGGCCGGCGCGTCTGACACGGCCTGCTGCAGGCGCATGGACGCGACAGCCAATGCGACCGGAAGGCGCACGGCGCGACGCGCAACCAGAGCACCCGATCGGTACGCGAGCAGCTGCGTGTGCGCCTCGGGCCCGTGGGTGATCGCTGTCAATGTGACCAACCCGCTCGTGGTCGCAGCGCCAGGCTGCTCGCGGACCGGCGACACGGAGGCAGTGGGCTCCAGACGCACGCTCGCAGCCGGCATGCCCACGTGAATCAGCAGCTCGCATGGTCGCTCCGGCACGCACGTGCCCCCGCCCACCCTCAGGTCGAGATCCGCCGGCGGATCGCCGGCCACGACGTGCACGGGACCGAGCGCAAGCGTCTGAAGCGGCCCCACGGGGCGCGCGACGAGATCGCGGCGTGCAGCACGTGTGCTGCCCACGTGAATGTCCTTTTCGCTGCGCACCCGCTGCCCGTGCAACACGGTGCTCGCGCGCAAGCGCATGGGCCCGCCGGCAGCCGGCGGAACCTCGAGCGCGCCCTCCATGCTGCCCAAGGCAGATGGACGGAGATCGGCCCGCGCCAGCAGCAGCCCAGTGGGTGTCTCCAGCTCGACCTGAACCGGTGCGCTCAGCAGCTTGGGTCCCTGCACTGCCCGGAGGTTGCCGTAGACGAGCACACGGACGGGCAGCGGCTGCCCGGCCAGTACATGAGAGGCAGCAACGACGTGAAGGTCATGAGCGACATCAATACGCTCCCCCACCAGCACCGAGACCAGCGCGATCGCGACCGCAGCGGGAACCAGCAGCTTGACCGACAGCTCGACAGCACGACGGCGCCAATCACTGCCTCCGCTTTCGTCTGTGCGCTCGTCGAACAAGGCACTAGCGCTCTGGAGGCGGCCCTTCACGGCGGCGGCGACGCAAAAAAACCAGCCTCCCCATGGACATCGCTAACATGCTACCCTAGGTGTCTAGCATGGCCGGTCTGGCAGGACGTAGCGGTCGCATGCCGCGGCGAGCGCCGTTGGGTGCTGGCGTGCCGCTCGTGCGGCGGCTCTTGGGGTCGAGGGTCGGAAACTCGGGGTTACCTCGTGAAGCAAGCGCACTCGGCGTGTCCTGACATCAAGGCCCTTCAGAAACACCTGGCGGCCTACATGAACCGCAAGGGACTGCGCTCGACGGCCCAGCGACGTTTGGTATCCGAGGTGTTCTTTGCCACGCAGGGTCACTTCTCCATCGACGACGTGCTCGGTTTTGTCCGCAAGCGCGATCCGCGGGTCGGCTACGCGACAGTCTACCGGACACTCAAGCTGCTCAAAGAATGCGGGCTGGCGAACGAGCGTCACTTCGGTGATGGACTGACACGCTACGAGGTGGCCCACGAGGACAGCCACCACGACCACCTGATCTGCGTCGAATGCAAGGAAATCGTCGAGTTCGAGGACCTGAAGATCGAACAACTGCAGGAGACGCTCGCCCACCGGCATGGCTTCAAGCTCATCAGCCACAAGCACGAGCTGTACGGGCTTTGCGGGACCTGCCGTGGCAAGAACAATTAGGACCTGCCACACGGCAGCGGCGTTTCGAGCCTGCGAGGTGGGCAGGTTGTTGTGTGGCGGTACTAGCCGGAAACGCGAGTTTCACGTCAGAGATAGGGCATCAACAACCGCGCCACCCCGTCACGTAGTCTCAGGAGCATGGGCCGGCGCTGTAGTACGTCACGGGTGAGCAGGCGCGCTCCAGCAATGCGGCAGCGCAGCAGCTTGCATAGATGCGCGGCGAGTGCGGCATCGTAACACTCCACATTGAACTCGAAATTCAGTCTCAGACTACGCTGATCCCAGTTCGCAGAACCAAAGAGCACCCAAGACTCGTCCACCACCAAGAGCTTGGAGTGGTCGAAAGGAGGGGGGACGAGCCAGACACGACACTCGGGCTCCAGGGTCTGTGCCAGCTGTCCCCACATGGCCCATTCGACCAGGGGGATGTTCCCTTTCTTCGGCAGCACGATGTCTACCTCGACGCCTCGCAGCGCCGCCACGTTGAGCGCGGTGGACAAGGTCCGATCAGGAAGGAAGTAGGGGGTTACGACGTAGATGCTCTTGCGCGCGCTCGCCAGGGCTCCCAGAAACGTCCAGCGCATCTTCTCGAAGTCTTCGTCGGGACCGTCGGCGATCCCGCGTGCGATCGAAGAGCCCAGGGCGTGAAGCCTGGGAAACCAGCGCTCGCCATGCAGCGATTCCTTGGTGGTGAACTCCCAATCTTCAGCGAACACCTCCTGCAGCTGGGCAACGACGGGCCCATCGAGGCGAAAATGCAGATCGTGGACCGGGCGTCTGGGGCTCTTGGTCAGCATGTGGCCCACGCGAATATTCATCCCGCCCGTGAAGCCCACTCGACCGTCGGCAATCAGCAGCTTGCGGTGGTTGCGCAGGTTCAGGTAGCGCACCGACCACGGCCACAATGCCGGATTGAAGCGCGCAACACGGATTCCGGAGCGCCGCAGAATGCGATCGATCGGCGGCCGGGAGTAGCGGGCACCGGTGTCGTCCACCAGCACCCTCACAGCCACTCCGCGCTCATGGGCCCGCTGCAAGGCCGCGATGAAGCTCCGGCCGGCCCCGTCGTTGTCGAAGATATAGGTCGCCAGCGAGACCGAGTGGCGAGCGCTGTCGATGACTCCCAGCATGGCGGGGTAGGCTTCGTCCCCGTCGACCAAGACCTGCACTCGATTGCCCGGGAGCAGCGGACGCGAAGTGATCTGCTCGACCAGCCGCGCCTGTTCCACCAGGTGCCCGACCGAAGAGTCCAGCCGGCCGGCCAGTCCGGTGGGCGTCAGCGGAGGCACGCCTGGTGCGAGGTGGTAGCGGCGCGTGGCCTTGCGCAAGACCACGGCCTCACGCCGGATCCGGTTGATGCCCAACAGCAGATACAAGAGCGCCCCAAGCACCGGGACCAGCCAGATCATGCCGATCCAGCCTGTCGCGCTTCGCACGTCGCGTTTGTTGAGGACAGCGTGCGCGCTGGCCAGCAACGTGATCACGAGCACCAAGGCGGTGCTCACCTGGGGCCAGCTCGACACGAACCACTGAGGCATGCGCAAAGCAACCGCTTCGGAAGCCGGGCTGTCAAGCGCGCCCGGCCGGATCGGGCCGATCGGCTAGCTGTCCCCAGAGCGTTCCCAGTTGGCCCGCGTTCAGGGTGCGGTGTAGCGCAGACCGACTCCGAAGGCACCGATGCGCGCCTCGGCGTTCGGAGCGTGCCAGCGGTGCACGAAGATGGGCACCGGATCGTGGACAGGGCTTACGTAGGTGGTGCCTGAAGCCAGGCCGGGATTCTTGCCCGGCTCGACCTGGAGAAACAGACGGTGCTCGCAGTTGCGGCTGGCTTCTCCGGCCTGCATGGGGAACATGCCCGTGCCGCAGGCGTCACGCCAGGCACGCACCACGAGCAGCGCCGGAGCGCCGGTTACCGAGTCGACCACGGGTGCCCTTATCTCCGAGGGCTCTTCGGTCCTGTACCAGACGCGCACGCTGGGCCCGTATTCGCGGCGGGTCAGGAAATAGACCGACGAGTCCAGCTCGGGCACCTTGAACGGCAGCGAGGTGAAGGTGGCGCCCGCGGACAGATCGGCAGTCACGGGGTCGAAGACATCCACATCGACCTCGATTCGAATCGCGATCGGCTCCGGGATGGGGCTCGCTCCAAGCAGCTGGCCCGCCAGCAGCACGGGCCCCTGGGTACGGTAACGACCCGCAGCAAAGCCGAGGTTGGGCTGGATCGGAAGCCAGAGTCGGACGCCTTGGCGAGCGTACGAACCGATCTGCAGGTTGCCGTGATCGGGCAGTGCGAGCTGCAGATGCCGGCCGTCTACGTCGATGATCCGCTGCCCCCTCATGACCAACATGGACGGCACGCCGGCCTGGTTGGCCACGGGCACGCCGAACTCGGAGTAGCCGCCGTCCCGATCGCAGGCGAGGCTCGAGAGCGGCTGGCCGGCGACGCTGTCGAACGATATCTGTCCCGGCCCCTTGTGCACCAGGGCAAGCTGCGAGCGCGGCCCGCAGTTTGCATCGTCCTTGCAGCGCAGGGTCAGGCGCACGCTCGCCTGCGATCGTGGGCTCGTGCCCGCGCGGTACACCGGTGGCAGCTCGGCAGGCGCCGGATTCACGGCGCGGGTCGCGATGACGTTGCTACCCTGTGCTACCGCGTTCGGATAGGCAGCGGTCGACCTGCGCAGGCTGATGCGGCGCACGCTGCCGTCCGCGGGCAGGTTGAGCGAGAAGTAGCGAACCTCTCCCGGGGCCACGTCCCCAAGCGCGATCAGCGCCAGCAAGGGGCCCGTGGCCGTTTCTATCTCGAGGTAGTGGCGCGCGCCGTGAAACGGCTGCGGGAGGCCCGGGTCGCGGGGATCGGGCAGCGTGAACAGGGTGCCCTCGCGAGTGAAGATCGGAGCGTAGATGTCGGCGAGCTCCGTGCTGATGGCGCCGATTACGGTCATCGCGGGCACCCGTAGCGCGACGGGCTCTTGACCGCCGCCTTCGGGCGGGGCCCGCCGGTAGCTGCGCGAGGGCCGGTCCCACCGAAACAGGCCCGGCCTGCCGTCGTAGTCCGCTACGACAAGCCGCTCCTCGTGCCACTTCTGGATCCGCAGGGCGTGGTAGGCGGTGTACTGGGGGAAGCAGGTCTCGGGGTTCGCAGGATCGCCCCCGTTCATGGGGTCCCTTTTGCCCTGCAGGTTGTTCAGGTCCATCGCTGACGTTTGCACCTGGTACCAGGTGCGGAACTGGCCGCGCCAGGTATCGAAGCCCCAGGGATGCGTCGCCAGGTTGATGCCGTCCTGAGGGTACTCGCCGGAGATGCCCCAGCTCATTGCCTGGCCGCCGTGGAAGTGGTGCAGGGTGAAGGAGTGGCCCCATTCGTGGGTAGTCACGTTGCCGCAGCCACCGCCAGGATGCAGGCACGTCCAGCCAAGCCAGCCGGCGCCGCCCGAGGGGTGATCGTAGGTGTTGCCCTGCGTGCCGTTCACGGTGCGGTAGGTGCCCTGCACGAAGTTGGTTCCGATCGCATAGGCTTCGCTGCCCAGTTGGTCCGAGGTCGAGACCAGGCCGTGGCCCGCGTTCGCAGCGGCCAACCGGAGGGCGAAGAACCGCTTCAGGAAGTGGTAGTAGCCCGAGCCTGCAGCACGCACCTCCTGGTCCGACGTCGCTCGCACCACGCTGCCCATGTTCCGGGGCACGAGCACGGATTCGACTCGGAAGGGGGTGTAGTCGATGAAGCGCATCGAGGAGAAGGGCACGACCGGATAGTAGTCGTGGGCCAGCTTCTCCAGATTCATGGGCGCAGGCAGCAACGAGTCGTCTCCAAACAGCACCATGGACCCGCGCCGCATGGTGATGTGCGCCGGCGGCGCCAAGTCGCTCAGGACATGGCGCATGACATGACGCTGCGCGGCTTCGAACCCTATCAGCAGCTCCACGCCCTCGCGCATCCACGTACCTGGCAGCTCGGCCGACCAGGCGCTGTGCGAGTAGGGCGGCAGCAGCGTGTGGGTCAGTGCCTGCTCGAGGGCTTGCGGCAAGCGTTCGGGTGGCAACATGGGTGCTGCGCCCAGGGGCTGCCCATGGTGCAGCGCGGCCACGTGCAGCGGCGTCGCGCTGTCTAGGGGCTGCGCGGGCGTGAACAGGACGATAGCCGGGCGCTCGGCCACCATGCGCGGCGCGAGGCGCGTTTCGCTGGCCTTGATCACGTGCGTCTGACCAAGCTCGAGCTCACCCGCGAGCGGGCTTTCAGGCAGCGGGTTGGGGCTGGGCCACGCGCGGGGTTGAAGCGCCAGCGGCGCGCACGGGGTCGGGGCGGGGCCGGGAGGTGCACCGGGGCCGGGAGGTGCCACGGGCCCCGGTGCTGGGTTGGGCCCGGGAGGCAGGGGTCCTGGCAGCGGGTTGGGCCCGCGAGGCGGGTTCGGTCCGGGGGGCGGATCGACGGGCGTTGGGGCGCACCTGGGGCCGGTGCATGGCGGGCCGCCCAGCGCACCCCCCAAGCCGGGAGCCGCGACGCTCCCCGCCTGAGGAGGACCGCCGCCCAAGGGCCCGGCCGGCGCGCTGCAGGCGCACACGCCCAGCGCAGCGCAGGCGGCGGCTGCGCCCCGGACCGAACGACCGAAAAGGCGGCTCGTCATGGTGGACTCCCGGTTTCCTGGACCCAGGACTGTAGCATCAATGGGACACCTCGAACGGCTGCATTCTTGGATGGGGCCCGGGGCAAGGATCGGCTCTCGAAAACAGTCCCGCCGCCCGGTCCTGGCCACAAAGGGAGTGTGTTCAAGACGATTGCAGCGCAGTTGACCGGAGCGAAGTGGCGCGTTTTTGGGTGGCCGGGACCAACGTGGGACCGCAGGTTTGGACTCTGCGTGGTCGTGGTCGTGGTAGACGATCCGTTGCTTGGACTCGCCGGTCTCGGCAGCACACGTGGCACCGAGGACGTGTTTGTCACTGGCTGGGTTGCCTCGTACCGGTTACGACCACGTTCACGACCACGACCACGACTACGACCACCAGCACGCTGTGCGATCGTCCACGGTCCGGGTGTGGTCAGGCGCGCCGCAGCCAGATCAGTGGACAATGCACGTTTCGGGTCAGGTGCTAGGTATGCAGCATGAAGCCCTTGGTGTTGGGACTGGCTGCAAGCCTTGCGCTGGCAGCCCTCGCAGGCACCGCGGGCGGCGCCGCGCGTTTTCAGTTTCGCAAGCAAATGACGCGCGAAACCGCCGAGATGCTGAGCGCCATCGCCCCGGCAGCAGGCACGCTGGTGTCGGCCAGCGAGCTCGAGGGCCTGCCACGACCCGTGAGCAAGTATCTACGCTACGCCGCGATCGTGGGCAAACGGCGGCCGCGTTGGGTCCTGGTCCGGCAACGCGGCCAGGTGCGACTCGAGCCCGGCGAGGCCTGGATGCCCGCATCCAGCGAGCGTAACTACACGCTCGACCCGCTCGCGTTCGTGGGGCAAACCTGGGCCAACGCGGCGCGCTTCGTGCCGCTCGCAACCCGCGACATGTTCTTTCAGCAGCGGGGCCACGTGCTCACCAAGCTCGCGGCCGCGTTGCCGGTAGTAGATGCCCACGGCCCCGAGGCCGACCAGAGCACGCTGCTGCGCTATCTCGCGGAAGCTGTCTGGTTCCCCCACGCCCTTGTGAGCCCCGCGGTCAGCTGGCAGGCGCTCGACGCAACCTCGAGCAGGGTCTCGCTGACCGAGGCTTCGAGCAGGGTTTCGGGAGTCTTCCGTTTTGCCGAGGGTGGCGAGATCCAGAGCTTCAGCGCCGAGCGTCATCGCGTTGCCGGCGAAGGCTGTCCGCGCTTGCCGTGGCGGGTATCGTACGGCGGCTGGGAGCAGCGCGCCGGGGTCCACGTGCCAACCGAGCTCACGGCACGCTGGCGACTGGCGAGCGGGGACTTCACGCACTCGGAAACGAAGCTCGTCGAGCTTGCCTACGACCTGCCTTGGCCGCGTCGAGGATCCCGACCCGGGCGCCGATGACCGCCCGCCCTGGCTCGAGTGCGGCACTTCCGATCAACTCGAGCCTGACAGCCAACACATCCTGGCTCACCTTGCGTGGGTTGCGTCGCCGCATCCGCCACAAGCCGATGCCAAGCACGAACAGCCCCATGAACGCCCGAGCCCAGCCGTTGTCCCCGGCCGGAGCGGCGCCGAGTGCGACGCGGCAGCCGCAGCCCTCGTCCGCCGGCATGGCTACACCAGGCGGCGGGACCATGGGTCCAGCACCCGGGTTTGGAGCCACGGGTGCAGTGCCTGCTGTCGCTCCCGGGGTGCCAGCCCCGCCGGCCCCGGGCCCAATCTGGCCGCCCGCGCCGGGGCCACCCACGCCCGCGACCGGGCCGCCGCCACCCATGCCGAGGCCGGCAACGCCACCGACCATGCCACCCACCCCGGGTGGAGGCAGCGGAGGCACCGGGATACCGGGCTTCGCCATCCGGATGTCCATCATGGTCGAGGACATGTTGTCGGCCACCATGAGCGGGACGGTTTGGTCCTCGTAGCCTGGGGCGGAGAACCTCACCCTGTAGTCCCCAGGAGGAAGCGTCATATGGTAGCGGCCGAACATACCGCCGCTGCTGTTCTTCTCGCCCCGGGAGAAATTGACGCCTACGAGCTTGATGTTGGCCTCGACCGGCATGCCCGTATAGGCATCACGCACGTGGCCGTACATGCTCAGCGGCCGCTCGATCACGTATTGAATGAGCGGCCACAAATAGGGCGCTTCTTGCAGCGCCTCCATGTGGGGCGGCTGATGGGTCACGCAGAAGGTTTCCACCAGGTGGGCATAGGCTCCCATCTTGGCAAACTGCCACTGCTGATGCTCGCCATCCGCAGACGGTGGCCGTATGGGAGCGCCTCTGCAGTCCAACGCCTGGGTCCAGTCCGATGCCGCGTGAATGCGACCCGCCTCCCTTTCGATCCAGGTAGTGAACTTGGCCGGGTATTGATGACACGAGGGTGCATAGCCCCATAGCACCTGCCTGCCCCGCGTGTGAAAATCCAGCACCTTGGCGAAGCGGCGGGCCTTGGACCAGGCCATCATGGTCTTGGTCTCGATCTCGGAGCCCGCACTGGGACCGCGGTAGTTGCCGTGGCCTAGATCGGGAGGGCCGCCGCACCGACCTGCCCAGCCGATCGGGTAGTTGCGGTTCAGATTGACCTGATTTTTGTTGAGCCGCCCATAGCCCATCATGGATAGGTCCGCGTCGTAGCCATCGGGGTTCCACACGGGCGCGAGCCAGATCTCGTACTCGTCCACCATCGCCTTGATCCGCGGGTCCGTGAGGTAGCCCTCCACGAACTGCTTGATGGCGTACAGCACGATCTCCGGCGTCACGATCTCGTTGGCGTGGTGGGCAGCCACGATCATGACGTTGACTTCGTCCTCGTCCAGCATCGGGTTGTCGGAGATCTTCACGGCATGGAGGTTCTGGCCCCCCGCAGTGGGCGGCTGGTTCACGAGCTGCGACACATTGACGACCGTGGCGATGGGCGAGCCGGCGGTCAGCATCTGCATCTGCTGGATCATCTCGGCGTAGGTCTGAATGTAGCCCGGGGGTTTGCCGGGGCGCTTGGCATGGCGCTCGAGCACGGTCCATGGGAGGCCGCTGCGGGAGAACTCTTCCAGATCCGCGGCGGAAACGATGACCTCGGCGCTGGAAGCGGTCTGGGCCAGGATCTCTGCCCCGCATTCGTCGAGCAGCTCGAGCGCGGCGGGCGAAGCGTGCACCCGGACCCGCAGCAGCTCGTCCGGCGCTTGCGCGAACGCGGCCGTGCTGGCCAGCAGCAAGGCCAGCAGCAGCCATGAGGCCGCGGCGCGGCTGCTCGCGCCTGTCGATGGGAGATTCGTTGCTATCGACATGATGGGATCACCGTTCCGGTAGCGAATCGCGGACAAGCTCATCCCCCTGCGCTGGCGGACGCCGGAACACACGTGCTGGGAAGATCGGTCCACTGGAGATAGAGCCTACGATCGTACAAGGCGATATCCGCCTGAAATGGCTCGATAGCCGCTCGATCCTTGCACCATGTGCACCGCCTGACAAGCCGTGCCCGTGCCGCGCGGCCGGAAGGAAACGAACGTCTTCGGCGTTCGCGACCGACATGCACCGGATCATGTTCGCGCCCTGCTGGACGGTCTGGCCTGACCTTCCGGTTCCGACCACCGCTGGCTATGTTGCGCCTCCTCGAAATATCCCCAATATTCCTCGTCGTTGCGCCTTGCCAACGGCGCCCGGCCCTCGGCGATACAGACGAGTTATTCTTCCGCGGGCCCTAAGGAAGCGCCATGGAGAGGATGACCAAGTGGCTGGACTCGCTGTTCCAGCAGGCGTTGACGGGTGTCTACATCGTGTACCAGCCCATTGTGCAGTGGTCTGGGCGGCGGATAATCGGCTACGAGGCCCTGGTGCGCTCTCGCGAGCCTGCGTTGCGCCATCCCGGCGATCTACTGGACGCGGCGGAGCAGCTCGGGCGCTTGCAGGAGTTGGGCACCCTGGTGCGTACGCAATGCACACGCCCACTTCACTACGCGCCCAACGACGCGCTGCTCTTTGTTAACCTGCACCCGACGGAGTTGCTCGACGAGGCCTTGTATGCGCCCAACTCGCCGCTTGCCCTGATGGCCAACCGTGTGGTGCTGGAGATCACCGAACGCGCCGGACTGGACCAGGTCAGGGACGTGGAAGCTCGCATCGCCGCACTCCGAGCCATGAGCTTTCGCATCGCTCTGGACGACATCGGTGCCGGCTATTCGTCGCTGCTGAGCCTCGTCGCCTTGAAACCGGACATCGTGAAGCTCGACATGGAGCTCGTCAGGGGCGTGGATCGGGACGCCACCAAGCGCGAAGTCATCGGCTGGCTGGTTGGCCTATGCCGCAAGCTGCGCAGCGCGGTGGTGGCGGAGGGCATCGAAACCAGCGCCGAACGTGACACGCTGGTGGCGCTCGGCTGCACCCTGCTGCAGGGGTTCCTGTTCGCCAAGCCCGCGCCTCCTTTTCCGACACCGGTGTTCGATCGCACGGGACCCTAGCCGCAAACCCAAGTTCGGGCTAGCGTCGCGTGCGTCCGCCCGAGCGTCGCCGCTTGCGTTTCGTGCCGGCCTTCTTGGGGCTGTCGCTCCTGGCGCCAGCCTCCGAGGTTGGGATTGTGCCGTCGGTCGGGCTGCCCGACCGGGCCGACCGCCGGCGTTTCTTCTTCGAGCCAGTTTTCTTGGAAGGCTCACCGTTGCTTTTCGGCCCCGACGCCAAAGGTGCGGCCTCGTCGCCCGGGCCTTGCGGTCGGGCCAGCGGGCTGTCCTTGCCGGCGCCAACCGCTGCCGGAGCTGCTTCGTCAGCAGCAGGGCGTGTCGGCGAACGCCCGTCGTCGCTCTCGCCCTCGTCCGCCGAGCCGGGGTGGTCCGCCGGGCCCTGGCTAGGGGGTTGCGATGCGGTTTTCGGCTCGTCGATGTGGGGCCCGGGCCCTTCGCCACCGCCTTGATCGGCGTCTTGGTCGAAGTCGGGCTCGATTTCGATCGAGGGGGACCCGGCTTCGTCCGAGAGCACCTCCGCAAGCGACAAGCCCACCTCCTCGGAGCCGCTCAGCGCGGGCGGACCCGCGCGCGATCCCGGTGCTTCGCCGCCTTCCTCGGTCCCGGCTTCCGCTGCGTCGGGCGGTGGGCGCGTCGGGCGCTTGGCCGCTTCGGGTACGGGCGGGGGCAAGGTGGGAGTGGAGCGGCGCCTGGCGGCGGCCGGGACGGGCGGGGGAATGCTCGTAAGCGTTGGCCGCTCGGAGAGCGCCGGGGGCGGCCCCGAAGTCCCACTCCAATCGGACGGAAGGCGCGCGGGGGGAGGTATCGGCGATCGCGCAGCGTCGAGCGGCGGAGGAAGCGTGCTGGCTGGCAAATCGGAAGGCGGATTGCTCATCCGGGTGACCTGCCGTCGCAGATTCTGAACTTGAACCATCTCCTTGCAGGCCCAGACCGCAGCCACCACGCCGATCGCCGTCAGCAGCAGCGGGATCACCGGATGGCCCTGGATTCGCGACAGGGTCCAGACGCACGTGAGGCCGGCTGCCAGGGGCAGGCCGATCAGGGCGAGGCAGTTGAGCAAGCTGCTACCAATTCCCAGCACCGGAAGCCGCCAGCCCGCGCTGTGAAAAGGATGGTAGCCGCTGCGTGCGCTGCGGCAGAACAGGGCCACGGCCAGCAGCGGAACGATCAGCGCGGCCGGAATGGCCTGCAGCACCGTGCGGCCGCCGATCTTGAACTCGGAGACCTCCATGCCCTGATTGTGCCAGGAGAACTTGCCTTCAACGGCTTGCAGGGCCTCGACCGGTGACATCGAGGCGAGCTCCGGCCACAAGTCCGCAGCCTTGGTGGCGTCAAAGCCGGCCAGGGGGACCGGTGTCACCGCTACGCTCCGGCGCACAAGCGGTGCGGGGAACTCGAGCTTCAGTCGGTTTGCAGCTGGCCCTACCAGCGCCGCGACGACGCCCGCCAGCTCGGCGGCCTCGAGTGCGCCTGTGCGGGGCGAGCGGTAGGCGAGAGCCTTGCGCGACAGGCGATCGTAACGTTTGCCGAGGGAGCGAAGCTCGCCCGAAAGCTGCCTGACCTTCTCCCGTGAGGCCACAACGTTGAGCCATGCTTCCCGCCGCAACTTGATGTCGATATTGTTGTCGCGGCGATACCGGAAGACTGCCTCGGCTCGATCTCTCTCGGCTTGGGCTTGCTCCAGCTCCAGCCGCGCCTGCGCCACACGCAGCCTTAGCTGCTCGATCTCCTGCTCCCGCTTCGGGCCCACACGTTGGCCTTGCACCGGTCTCCAGGCTATGGATTCGAGCTCGAACTCGGGGATCTTGGGCTGTGGCGGAACGGGCGCCGCTGTGTTGGACTCGGGCGCCGCTGTGTTGGACTCGGGCGCCGCACCCGTGACAGGGGCTGGGGCCGGGGGCTGAGCGGCCAGGCGCCAGCGCAGCGCAGAAACCATGCCGGCTGCATCCGGCACGGCCACCCGGACCTTTACGTCATGGCGGGCGTGGGCGTTCAGCGCTGCCAGCGTATCGAGAACGACGGGAGCCAGCGGCTCGATCGGAGCCGCGTTGGCCTTGGCCTTGACGTGTAGCACACCGGCGATCGTGGTCTGCCTGGCTAGCGAGCCAAGGTCGATCCTGGCCTGGGAACGAGCTTCCAGGGAGGTGGCCTGCTCCTGGGCCGTACGATCCAGGCTGGCCGCAAGCGTGGCGATTTCCTGTCTTGCCAGATAGTAGGCGGCATCGTGCTCGACCGGCCGGGCCAGCGCCAACGCTGCTGCGCTGGCCGCCACGACGACCCAGAAAGCTAGCTGAACGGCTCTAAGCCCCTTGGTCATCTCGGGAGGTCACTTGCCGGGTTCGCACAAGGCGCCCGCCGCCTTTCGGCCCAGCCAACCCCGCCTGCGCGCGCCCGCCCCCGCGGGGGCGGGGCCCGCACCGTGCGTTTGCCACATACCACTGTGCACACCGGAGCCCAGCATAGTCGCAATCGCCCGCCTTTGGAACGTCCCGTCGCGGCGCTCTGCCGACCATGCGGGCTATCGCAATGGCGCGAGGGCGAGCTGTCCCGGCGCCCGGACGCAAAAGAGCTGGGTGGTTATCCGGTGAGGTGCGCGCGCCGCCGCCTCCTTTGCGCGCTGCGCCAGATCCCGCAGCCGGCTTGCCGGCTCCGCAGGGGTGGCGATCAGGAGATCGCGGTGGGGTACCGCTACGGCGGCTTGAGGGGCGAATTCGGCAGCGAACAGGGCCTGAACTGCGGGCAGCAGCAGACGACTCGCATCCAGGCCATCTCCGCTCCGGGCGAGCAGCATGGGGCCGTCCTGCGTCTGCTCACGGACAAAACGAGCCCGACGCCAGCGGCCGGCGAGGTTGGCCACCGCTTCAGTGAGGGCACGATCGCAGGCAACTCCCCAGGCGCGCAGCTCATCCTCGCGCAGGAAGCGGGTACGATCGCCGTGGTCGAGTGCCAGGGCAATGCGCACGTCGCCCATGAGCGGCAGCGTGGCGAGATGTCCCTGCCGGCTCGCGCTGCGCGTAGGGAATGCGGGACCGATCAGGCGGGGCAGCAGCAGGCGCCGGGCATGAGCCCAGCCGACTGCAGCCGAGTGCTCGGCCCTGGACAGCACCGGCGCGAGCAGCTTGGCGACCGCTTCACGGACTAGTGTCGGTGCTTCGTTGCTCGTCGCCGCCACGACCTTGCGCAGATCGATTTCGACCTGGGCACCCAACCACACACGAAGGTCGAAGTGCTCGCTGACGCGTAGCTCGCTGTCCGACTGCTCCAGTTGGTGTTCGATCTCGTGGATCACACGAGCCACCGGTCCATGACCTTCGGCTTCGCTCTCCGCCCTGCGCACTTGCGAGGCCAGAGTGGCCCGGCAGTTGTCCGCTTGCAGGGCGCGCTCGATGCAGGCGAACGGATCGCAGCAGCCGAAGCGACCCAAGCGCAGGCGATGGATCCCATCGCGGCACACGTGGGATGCCACGCCGATGTGGTCGGCCAGCAGCAACGCCAGCAGCGCGCCCGCGCCTTCCACGAAGCGCCGATCCTGCTCTTCGTCAAGGGCACTTTTCTCGGCCCATCGTTCGAGCTCGTCGGCGAGCCTTACAAGGCCGCGTGTGCCTCGGGGGCAAACGCCGGCGAGCTGCGCTGCGACGAACGCCTCTGCAGCCGGCACCAGAGGGCCGCAGCTGCGACTCAGGGGCAACCACCAGCGTGCATCAGGATGTGCTTCGCGATCGCCCACTCAGGATCCGTAAGGAATCATGGATCCGGCGGTTCCCGCAAGGCTGCGGGTGGCCCATCGTGCCACCTTGGCTCGAATGCGAACACCTCGGCGAACACCCTGCCGGTCTGTTTCGCAAGCCGCTCCAGGTCGATTGGTCGCCCTGTTTCGCGAGCAAGCGAGGTGACCTGGCAGTTGCTGATCCCGCAGGGCACGATCAGCTCGAAGTTCTTGAGGTCGGTTTCGGCGTTTAGTGCGAAGCCGTGCTTGGTGACCCAGCGGCTGATGCGCACCCCAACCGCCCCCAACTTGCGATCGTCGACCCACACCCCCCGTAGCCCGTCGATTCGCCGCGCTTCGAGCCCGTAGAGCCCGGCGAGCCGAATCATAACCTCCTCGAGATCGGTCACGTAGCGACGCACATCGCGCCGATCCGGGCTGAGGTCCAAGATGGGGTAGCCGACCAGCTGTCCGGGGCCGTGGTAGGTGGCGTCACCGCCGCGGCCGCTGTCTCGCAGCTGCACTCCTCGGCGGTCCAGTTGCTCGCGGGTATGCAGCACATGTTCCGGCTGACCGCCGCGTCCCATGGTCACCACCGGATCGT
>JAKSBK010000137.1 GCA_022361155.1 Pseudomonadota bacterium | reverse complement strand
TCATCTTGTCCGCCAGCCAGCCCTTGCGGTGGTCGAAGTTCTTACCCGAGACCTGGTCTTGACCGCACAGGAACGCCCTTCGCACGCACCGTGACATCACGTGATACCAAGGCGTTACCTCCACGCTTACCTGCTCCGCTCGCGCTATCGGCATAGCCTCACCATGGCACAGGGACTCCCCCGATGCAAGTTAAAATGGGTGTCAAAATTAACTCTCTCCAGCTCGCGCTCGGAGTAGCGAGTCTCCTCGCGCAGGTCGAGGAACTCGAGCACATAGGGGTTCTTGAGCAGTTGCTGGGGCTTCTCGACGAGCTGGCCGTCCTTTGCCAGGGCCAGTATCGACTCCTTGTCGCGGCTCAGCGCTAGGCGCTCGTAGAGGCTGCTGTCGAACTGCCGGCGGAGCTCGCGTAACGACCACCCCTCGTTCGTGGCCTCGATCTCGTAGAACGCCCGCTCGTCCGGGTCTTTGATGCCCAGCAGAAAGAGGTAGTGCGACCAGCTCAGGGTCCACTTCGTCTGCCAAATCTGGGCGTTGGCCAATTGCCCAGAGAGCGTCTGGGCGTTCTTGGGCTCCCGCAATTGCCCAGACACCGTCTGGGTAATCTGCGCGCGGTCCTGGTAGCCCAGGTAGAAACGCCGCATGTATTCGAGATTGCTCTTGGAAAAGCCCCGGCCGAACTCCCTCGTCAGCTCCGCCGAGAGCTGCTTGAGCAGTTCGGCGCCGTAGGCGGCGCGCTCCTGCCCGCCTTGCTCGTGTTCGACGATGAGCAGGCCGATCTGGAAGTTGGTGTGAACCTGAAGCGTGTCGACGGCACGCGAGACAGCCCGGCGCGCCGAGATGACCAGCGCGCGGATCTCAGGCAACAGCTTCTGGAGCGAGACCGACAAATCATCGCGACGGCTCACGCTAACCCTCCCATGGACGCCGGCAGGTAGAGGTAGACGCCCAGGACATCTGCGGGTCGGTGGACGTCGACCTTCAGGGCCCGCACGCCGCTTCGGGTCGCCTTGCGTACCCGACGGTGGGCGTCGAACAGCGCGTTACCTCTTTCGCCGGCGATCCGATCGAGGTACGGGCGCAGATCTTCGAAGCGGTCGAGGACACGCTTGATGTGCGTCTGCGCTTGGTCGGCACCGATGTTGGTGTCAGCATCGACGTCGAGAAGTCCCTCGACGCCGTCGCTCGGCAACCACTCGGCCTTCTCCGGGCTGCCGGTGAACGCGGCCAGCACCAGGTCTTCCGCGAGCAGCGGGCGCTCTGTTCCGCCTCGTCCCTGGTTCACGATGTGGAAACGGAGCCGAAGCAACAGGAGGGTGGTACGGCGTTCAACCGCGTTGGTGCGAACGACGCCGCAGCGCTTGCCGGGTCCGTCGAGGTTGGGGTCCAGTGCCGTCTCCAGCACGTGGGCCGCAAGCCCCTCGACGACGGGGTGGGTCCGCGTCAAGAGGCGGGCGTCTTTGCGCGGCTGCCCGGAAAACACGCCGACGAAGCCCTCATCCTCTCCGACCGCATCCTTAAGCGCACGGGGGGTCTCGCGAAGGTCGATGTGCAGAGGCTCATCGCCCGAGACGACGGCGCCAAGCGTGCGTAGCGATGTGGCGGTGAAGCGCTGCACGTCGGCGTAGCTGCCGATGGCGCGGCGGACCTCGTCGAGCTCCGCGCGCACCTCGGTGTTCACGGCCCTGAGCAGCTGGTTCTGCGCGAAGAGGGTGCGGCTGCGCTTTTCCCGCTCGACCGCCGCGTCCCACTGGACGTCCACGGCTTTGTGGATCGGCTTGAGGAACTCGAAAGAAAGCTGCGTCGTGTCGACGTTCTCCCGGATGAGCAAACCCTCGAGGATCGCGTCCTCGATGATCTTGGTGTCCATCGGCACCGGCACGATGACACCGAGCTGCTTGTGGATGGTTTTGTGCTTGCGGAGGAGCACCTGCAGCACGATGCCGTCCACCGGGTTGTCCTGGCCGTAGTAGGTGAGCGTCCGAACTTTCTCTTTTGGTTGACCGTAGCGGTCGACGCGACCCTCGCGCTGCTCGTGGCGCGTTGGATTCCAGGACAGGTCGTAGTGCATGACCGCATCGAAGGCGTGCTGGAGGTTGATGCCCTCGCTGAGGCAGTCGGTGCACACGAGGACGCGCTTGTCGTGGGCGGCAAGCGCGTCGACCCGCCGCTCGCGCTCCTCGGGTGGCAGCAGCCCACCGTCTTGCCGATCCCGACGTCGTCCGCAATGAGCATGCGGACGGGGTCGAGCTTGAGCGCCATCAGGAGGGGCACGAGCTGGTAGGGGCGCGGCTCGACGGCAATCCTCGCGAGCGAACGAAACGGACCAGCGCCCGAGCGGAACCCGAGGCGCACCGCATCGCGAAGCAAGCCGCAGGACAGATGGTTCCCCATGTCGCTGGCCGGATCGGGCAGATCGAACT
>JAKSBK010000136.1 GCA_022361155.1 Pseudomonadota bacterium | reverse complement strand
CGCTTTCTAAGGCGTCGGGTCAAAATAACATTGCCATGTCGGCTTTGAGGCGTCGGGCCAGCAAGGCGCGCTGTCGCGCGAATACTCCCTGTATTCGAAGGCGGCGCAACACCGCTGGAAGGGATGGATCGAAATCGAAGTGGCGATGTTATTTTGATCCGACACTGCGACCTGCTGCCCCGGCCAACCACGGCATGGACCTGACGGCCCTCGAAGACATCGTGCTCTACCTCGACCACGAAAGCCGCACGACGCAGTAGCGCGCCAGACCCATGCTCCACGCCCCCCGACGCTATACCTGGAGCCTAGAGGCTAACCCTGTTTGGCGCTCTAGGCCGCGACGAGCGGGTTGACGACGCGTAGCTCGGGGAAACGGCTGAAGTCGCGGTCCGCGCTCCACAGTTCTCGTACTCCGTGATCGATGCACAGGGCTGCGATGCGCGCATCGTGCACCTTGGCCCCAACCACCGCCGAGGATCGCAGCACATCGGCCAGGGTGTCGAGGTGCCGCGGGCTCTCCCCAAGCACGTGTACCGTGGGCGCTCGCAGCCACTCACGCAACTGTGCCAGCGCCTGCTCCAGGGTGCTCGGGCGCCTGAAGATCCTTGGATTCGTCACAACGGCGAGCAGCTCGTGCAGCGTTGGCCACAGTAAAGCCCAGGTTCGTTGGCCCTCGGCGCATGAGCGCAGCGCAGCCAACGCTTGATGGTGGAATGGCATGTCGCGACGGTGTGCGTACACGAGGATGTTCGTGTCGACGGCGATCACCCGCCACGTCCTTCGTAGGCCCGGCGCCGGATTTCCTCCCAGTCGCTGGTCGTCAGGCCTTCGAGCAGGCCTCCTCGGCCGACCGACAGGTCTTTCATTACGTAGCGCTTCCTTTGCTCGGAGCGATCGAGGGTCTCGCGCAAGCCCTGCAAGACCAGCTCACGAAAAGTCAGGCCGCGTTGCCGGGCGTAGGCCTTGGCCCGGCGCAGCAGCTCGTCGGGGACATCAAGGGACGTTCTCATATGTAGAGACATATCAGGTGATATGTAAGTATGCAAGCTGGGCGTTGGTTGTGTGCCGCGATTACGACTGCGACTACGACCACGTCTACGTCCACGATCACGACTACGACCACGTCTACGACCACGATCACGACTACGACTACGACCACGACTATGAAGTGGCCCCCCAGTCAAGGTGCACGGATACATTAAAGCGAGACAAATCGCGCTTTTGGCAATCCATCGAGTAACTTCTCAAAAGGTGGTGGCGAGGAGAGGAGGGTAGGATCGCACAGGGTACAGAGCACTCAAGGAGCTTGGGCGCGGGCTTCGATGAGTGCGGGGAGAGCAGGGATACGGTTTTGGTTTTGAATCCGGTCGAGGAGGT
>JAKSBK010000135.1 GCA_022361155.1 Pseudomonadota bacterium | reverse complement strand
GACTTGGCCCGCTATGTCCTTTGACGAACCGCATGTCCTTTGACGAACCGCATGTCCTTTGACGAACCGCATGTCCTTTGACGAACCGCAAGCTCATGTCTAGCGTAACCAACGAGCAGCTCATCGCTACCTTCGAACGAGCTCACCTCGACAACTACAGGCCAGCTCCCTTTGTGCTTACCCAGGGCAAGGGCTGCCGTGTACAGGACGTGGAAGGTCGCAGCTTTCTCGATCTGTGTGCAGGCATTGCGGTGTTGTGCGTCGGTCATGCGCATCCGAAGCTCGTGACGGCCATAAGCCAGCAGGCGTCGCGTCTGATGCACACGTCCAACCTCTACTACAACGACCGCTCGATCGAGCTGGCGGAGCGGCTGGCACGCCGTACACCGTTCACACGCTTCTTTTTTTGCAACAGTGGAGCCGAGGCGATCGAGGGGCTCCTCAAGCTCGCGCGCCGTTACCACTACGGGCGAGGCGATACCGGGCGGCGCCGCATCGTCTCCGCGCTTGGCAGCTTCCACGGACGCAGCATGGGGGCCTTGAGCGTGACCGGGCAGCGCAAATACCACGAAGGCTTCGAGCCTTTGGTCGGTGAGATCGAGCACGTCCCCTACGGAGATGTCGAGGCGCTGTCGGAGCGCGTGGACCAGCGCACCGCCGCCGTGCTGCTCGAACCGATTCAGGGTGAAGGCGGCCTCGTCGTGGGCAGCGATGCATACCTGCGCGCTGCGAGGCAGCTGTGCACGGAGGCTGGAGCGCTGCTGTTCTTCGACGAGATTCAGACGGGTTATGGCCGCACGGGCCGGTTTCTCGCGCGTGAGTGGAGCGGCGTCATGCCCGATGCCTGTGCACTCGCCAAAGGCATCGCCGGCGGCTTTCCCATGGGAGCCATGGCGCTCGCAGAACATCTGCTTGGCAGCTTGCCACCCGGTACTCACGCGACCACGTTCGGTGGCAATCCGCTCGCTTGCGCCGCGGCGCTCGCGGTGCTGGACATCTTCGACGACGAGGATCTCGTGGGCAACGCACAGCGGATGGGTAACCATCTGTCGGAGCTGCTGGACGGGCTGGTTCGGGATCAAGCCCTGCCGCACGCAATCGAGGCTCGCGGTCGCGGCTTGTTGCGCGGCGTCGTGCTCGCTGAGGACGTCGACCCGCGTGCGACCCTGAGGCGCGTAAACCAAGAGGGTGTTCTGCTATCGGTAGCCGGGGGCGGTGTGCTGCGTTTTTCGCCACCGCTGTGCGTGACGCGTGCCGAGCTCGAGGAAGGTGTCGCGGCGGTGCGGAGCGTGCTCGCGCACCCGCCCACAAAGACGGCCTCGCAGGGGGCGGCCTGATGCCGGCGCAGGCGGCAACGACTCGGCACCTGCTGTCTCTGCTCGACCTGGCTACGGAGGAGCTCGAGGCTCTCCTGGAGCGTGCTCGGGTGCTCAAGAAGCTGCGCGGATCGAGTGAGCATCCGCGCTCCTTGACAGGAAAGACCGTCGCGATCTTGATGGAGAAGTCCTCGACCCGAACGCGGGTGTCTTTCGTGGTCGGCGTATCCGAGCTCGGGGGCAACCCGATGGACATCACTCCCAGCGACCTGCAGTTGGGCCGAGGTGAACCGCTCGAGGACACCGCGCGCGTGTTCTCGCGTTACGTGCACGGCATCGTGTATCGCACCAAGGCTCAGCAGCGCCTGGAGGCTCTGGCGCAGGTTTCGGCGGTACCGGTCATCAACGGCCTGACAGACAAGTACCATCCTTGTCAGGTTCTTGCCGATCTGATGACCGTCTGCGAACACCGAGCGCAGGGGCTTCGCGGGCTGCGAGTTGCCTGGGTCGGTGATGGCAACAACATGGCGCATTCATGGATCGTCGCAGCCGGGCTGATGGGATTCGAATTGAGACTGGCCTGTCCAGCGGGCTACGAGCCCGATGCCGGCGTGATTGCGGCGTGGCGGCGTTTGGGGCGCGGCCAAGTCGATTTGGCCAGCGTGTCAGAGGCCGTGCAGGACGCGGACGTGGTGACCACGGATGTCTGGGCGAGCATGGGACAGGAGGACGAAGTCGAGCGCCGGCGCAGGGCCTTTGCCGGCTACCGGGTCAGCACGCAGCTCATGGCAACGGCTGCCAGCGATGCGATCTTCCTGCACTGCCTGCCTGCCCACCGCGGTGAAGAGGTGGACGCGGCGGTTATCGACGGGCCTAGCTCAAGAGTGTGGGATGAGGTCGAGAACCGCTTGCATGTGCAGAAGGCCGTGCTCGAGCTGCTGCTGGGCTCATCCGAAGGCTCTTGAAGGCCAGCATTCGAGTGTGGCCCGCAAGTGTCGCACATACAGCGGTGCAAAATGTACGGGGGGCGCTTACCACGCCGTCCTGCACAACTGGGGCGGTCGTGGCTGAAGCTGCACGGTGCTACACTACTTGTTGAGGACCCGCTCGAGAGTAGCATTTTCGAAATCGGAGAGAGCCGGGTGCCGCTGGCAAGGCGCGACGACGAGGAATACGGGTGGTATTTCGAGGACAAGCAACGCAGCCAGAGGTGGCCGGAGCCGGCGAAACGGGGAAGTTATTCTTGAACGGGTCCTGAGCGTCACCGATCCGACTTGCCATGGGGCCCACGCAGCCGAGAGCGCCGAGCCTTGTTTCAGGACTGGATGTCCGATCGCTGCCGCTGACCTCCATCGAGGCGTTCGTGCTTTCTCGAGTCGATGGGCACACGTCGCTCGATGATATCGCCCACATGGTTGGGCTGGATCAGGCCCAGACGCAGACGATTCTCGAGCGCCTGATCACCCTTGGTGCCGTTCGGTGGCAGCGACCGGCCTGCCCTGCAGCTCCTGGCGAGGGACAGTCTTCGCGTCAGGCGTCTCCCGAAGGCGTACGAGCACACCGAGACGACTCAGGTGGTGAACGGACCGGGTCGGGGCGCCGCGCTCGATCGAGCGACAGCGGCGCGGGGCCGTCTCACGGGCCGGGAGCCGGTGCTGGTGAACGGACCGGCGCGGGGCGTCGCGCTCGATCGAGCGATGGTGCTCCGGGGCCATCGCACAAGCCGGCGGAGGGCGGATTGCAGCCGGATCCGAGCCTCGATCTCGACGTCGAGCTGCAAGCGCGGATCCTGGCAACCCACGCGCGGCTCGGGAAAGCCAACCACTACGAACTGCTCGAGGTGGCAGCCGACGCGGACAAAGCGCAGATTCGAGCGGCCTACTTCGCGCTCGCCAAGGTGTTTCATCCGGATACGCTATTTCGGCGCAGAATCGGTGGCTACAAGCCGCTCATGGAGGCCGTCTTCGAGCGGTTGACGAACGCCTATGAAGTGCTTGGCCGCAAGGGCTCGCGCGAGCGCTACGACGCCGAGCTTGCCCGTTCTCGGGAAACTGCGGCGCAGCGGGCGGAGCCCGCGCCGGATCGCGAGTCGAACGGACGGCCCGCGGCTTCCGCGGTCGCGAGCGACCCCATCGAGGCTCCCAGTCCCGCTGGACCCCGACGCGTCTCTCGTCTCACTGCGGCCCAAAAGCGCGCGCATGCGGTAAGCAAGTTGCGACGCGGATTGCTCGCGAGTCGCGAGTCGCTTCCGCTCGTGCGCGGAAGCTACACGTCGAATCCGGGGCAGATGCTTGCGGATCGCATGAGCGCGTCCCTGCCGGGCCGCCAGCGGGTCTCGGCGCCAACCCCGTCGAGCCGGCCGGATCGTGCCAGGTCCTCCTCGGACGGCAAGCACCAGCAATCGCTGGCCGCGCCAAAAGACGCGCCTTCAAGAAGAAAGCCTGCAAAAAGCAAGCAAGGGGCCGTTTCGATCCCTGCGGCACGGCATTCGGATACCTCACCAGGCAGACGTCGCAATCGACCCAGACAGCGAAAGGTACGCCAGTGACCACGAAGTCGGACACAGTAATCGGGATCGACCTCGGGACCAGCAACTCCTGCGTGGCCGTCGTCGAAAACGGACAGCCGGTCGTAATTGCGAATCGAGGCGGCTACAAGACAACGCCTTCGATGGTGGCCATTACCGAGGGAGGCAAGCGTTTGGTCGGCCACATAGCAAAGCGGCAGGCGGTAACCAACTTCGAGCATACCGTCCATGCAGCCAAGCGTCTCATTGGTCGCAAATGGGGCAGCCCCCAGATGGAGAGCGCGAGAAACAATTGCTCCTACCGCATCGTCGAAGGCCCTCACGATGACGCGCGGATCGAGCTACGCGGCAGGGTCTACAGCGTGCCCGAAATCGCCGCGATGATCCTGCAGGAAATGCGGATGGTCGCCGAAGACTACCTCGGGCACGAGGTCAACAAGTGCGTCATCACCGTGCCTGCTTACTTCAATGACGGCCAGCGTCAGGCAACCAAGGACGCGGGAGCCATCGCGGGCCTCGATGTGCTTCGGATCATCAACGAGCCCACCGCGGCCGCGCTGGCATACGGTTTCGGGCGAGACATCGATCGCACGGTTGCCATCTACGACCTGGGTGGCGGCACCTTCGACATCTCGATCATGGAGATCAGCGGCGCCGGTGTTTTCAAGGTTGTAAGCACCGCTGGCGACACGTTCTTGGGTGGCGAGGATTTCGACCTGCGTATCATTCAGTGGTTGGTCGAGGGCTTTCAAGCCGAGCACGGTACCGATCTGCGCCAGGATCGAATGGCCCTGCAGCGGCTCAAGGACGCGGCGGAGAAGGTGAAATGCGAACTGTCCGGAGTAGAGGAGGCCGAGGTCAACCTGCCGTTCATCATCTCGAACACGCGCAACGAGCCGCTGCATTTGCAGCGCATGCTCACACGCAGCGAGCTCGAGGAGATGACTCGCGGCCTTTGCGAGCGCACGGTGGCCACTTGCCGCCGGACGCTCGAGGAAGCCGGTCTCGACACCGACGAGATCGAGGACGTTATTCTCGTCGGGGGCATGACGCGGATGCCCCTTGTACAGCGTGCCGTGCGCGAATTTTTCGGACGAGAGCCCTGCAAGGGCGTGCATCCGGACGAGGTGGTGGCGTTGGGGGCCGCGATTCAAGGCACCTCGTTGATCAGCGCCGGGTCCGAGATGGTCCTTCTCGATGTCACGCCGCACACGCTCGGCATCATGGTGGTGGGCGGCTACTTCGAGGAGCTGATTCCCCTGAACACAACGGTTCCAACGTCGCGCTCCAAAGTGTTCACGACCACGCGCGATCATCAGACCGCGGTCAAGATACTCGTGCTACAGGGTGAGTCGCAACGGGCAGACGAGAACGAACTGCTGGGCGAGTTCGTCATGAGCGGCCTCAGGCGGGCACCTGCGGGCCAGGTCGAAGTGGAGGTGACCTTCGAGATCAGCGCAGACGGGATTGTAAGCGTACGCGCACGGGACCTCGAGACGGGGGCGCAGCAGTCGATCACGGTAACAGCGAGCAGCGGTCTGACTCCGGATGAGATTCAGAACATGGTCGACGACGCAAACGAGTACGCGCTCGCGCAGCGCTCGAGCGAGGAGCTGGAGCAGGCGAGGCAGGAAGCGGAGAAGCTCATTTCGCAGATCGAGAAGCTCTTTCCGGAGGTCGAGCAGGTGGTCGCGGGCAGCGACTTCGGCAAGGATGCGGTCGGCAAGGCCCGCGCGGCCGTGGGCCGGGCACGCAGCCTTATGGAGCTCGGCAACGCGGACGCGCTGAGCGAGCAATGCGACGCGCTGTCACGTACGCTGCGCATGTTCAAGGGCGTGGTTGGCAAGGCGGTCTAGCCTAACTGGTGCTTGGTGGCTGAGGTGAGCAACGGCGAGCACGACGACGACTGGCCGGGCGATGGCCAGGGCTCCGGTGGTGAGGGGGCTCCGCGCGGAACTTGGTCGTCGCCTCCCGGAGCCGACGAGGACGAGGGCGCGCTTGAGGATCTGGACGAGGACGAGGCGCGAACGCTCCGCTTCTCGGTGCCCGCGGGGCCGACGGATGTTGCCGATCGTGCCCTCGTCGCGGCCCAGGCATCGCCGGACGCACGTGACGCGCGCGACTCGGCACCCGATGCGTGGGCCATGGATCGGCATCGCCGAACGGACGCTCCGCCGACATCCGCGACTGCCGAGCCTGCGTCCGACTCGGTGCTGCCTCGGCCGGACCGGCCGTCGCGTTTTCGCTTGCCAGCTCCACCGCCCCTGCCGGATCAGCTGCGTGCGGGTGGGGCGCTTGACCTCGTAACCCGCTCGAGCACCAGTATCGTGCCCGTGGGACCCCGTTCGATGGTCGAGGAGATCGCCGAGCTCTACGCCCTGGGCGACTTCACCGGCGCGCTGCGTGTGGCGGAGCTCGTGCTCGGGCAGGATCCCGAGCACGAGGAGGCTAGAAGCTACGCTGAACGCTGTCGCGAGCACCTTGTACGCATGTACACCTCGAAGCTGGGGTCCGTGCGACGTGTTCCCGTACTGGCAGTGGCGGCAAGAGACGTGCGCTGGTTGGGTCTGGACCATCTTGCCGGTTTCGTGCTTTCGCAAGTCGATGGAAGCTCGAGCGTGGAGGAGATTCTCGATGTCTGTACGATGGACCGGCTCGAGACGCTCAAAACGCTGGTCGAGCTGGTCAATCTTGGTGCTGTGAGGATAGCGCAAGAGCGCTGACACTCCGCCATCCCGTTGGTTGTGGGGCCGAGCTTGCCTTGCCGTGCCTGCAGATTATGCTCGCGCTCGTCATGACATGGGAAAAGACAGCAGGTCGGGTGGTCCTGGCCTACAGCGGCGGGCTCGACACTTCGGTGATTCTGCACTGGCTCAAGGCGGGTCACGCCGAAGAGGTGGTGGCCTTTTGTGCCAACCTTGGCCAGGAGGAAGACTTCGACGCCGTTCGAACGAAGGCGCTTGCCACGGGCGCCAGCGAATGCGTGATCGGGGATCTGCGTGAAGAATTCGTACGCGACTACTGTTATCCGATGCTGCGGGCCGGCGCCGTGTACGAGGGCGAGTACCTGCTTGGCACATCCATCGCGCGACCCGTCATCGCCAAGGCGATGCTGGACGTGGCTCGTGGGTGCGGCGCCGAGGCGATCGCGCACGGAGCGACCGGCAAGGGCAACGACCAGGTCCGCTTCGAGCTGACTGCGCTCGGCATCGATCCGGGGATTCGGATCATCGCCCCGTGGAGGGAGTGGGAGCTGCGCTCGCGCACGGACTGCATCGAATACGCGAGACAGCACGGCATCGCGGTTTCTGCCAGTGCGGAAAAGCCCTACTCGATCGACGACAACCTGTTTCACACGAGCTACGAAGGCGGGATGCTGGAGGATCCGTGGCGCGAGCCGCATGCCGAGATGTTCTTGATGACGTGCGATCCCGTGCAGGCGCCCGACGAGCCGGACTACATCACGCTGCGCTACGCGCGCGGTGACGCCGTGGCGCTGAACGACCGAGAAATGTCGCCCGCCCAATTGCTTGCTTCCCTGAACCAGCTGGGCGGCCGGCACGGTGTGGGTCGAGCAGATATCGTCGAGAACCGCTTCGTAGGGATGAAGTCGCGAGGCGTCTACGAGACGCCTGGCGGAACGATCCTGCACAAGGCTCATCGGGCGGTGGAGTCGCTGACCATGGACCGTGAGGTGATGCGCCTGCGCGATCAGCTGGTGCCCGAGTACGCAGCGCTGGTGTATCGAGGCCTGTGGTTTTCGCCGGAGCGTTTGGCGCTGCAGGCTTTGGTCGACGAGGGGCAGCGGGAGGTAACCGGGGAGGCGCGCCTCAGGTTGTACAAGGGTGGCGTGCAGGTGGTGGGACGGCGCAGTCCCGTTTCACTCTACAATCCCGAGGTGGCAACCTTCGACCACGACGAGGCGTATGTGCAGTCGGACGCCACCGGTTTCATTCGTCTAAACGCCCTGAGGCTCAGGCTGCGGGCCTTGCGCGACGCCGCGGCTTTCCCTTCCAAGTAGTGCCCGCTGCAGAACTCACTCCCCTCGCCTGGCTTGCGGCGCGGGGCCGTCTGCCGCGTCGTCTCACGCTCGACCCTGCTCGATTCCAACCGCATGCGCTGCATTTCCTCGGTTCGCCGACACGCCATCCGACCCCGCGGCGCTGCGCCATGCTCGGTCCGGAGT
>JAKSBK010000134.1 GCA_022361155.1 Pseudomonadota bacterium | reverse complement strand
GCCTGCGGCGCGCGCTGCGGCCCATACTCCGGGCACGGTGCGCATACGGGGGCTGCCCGGAGGAGACGTCGAGTTGCCGGGCTGGAGCGCGGTGCTCAAGGTGCACGAGGGTCTCCGAGGAGATGGGCCGCGTGGGGAGGTGAGCTTTGCGGCGGACGGTCGGGGTCAGGATGGCCTGATCCGTTGTGGATTCGCCCTGAATCTCGGGGACGTCTCCGGTGGCCTACACGTGGATGGAGTCTACGATCTCACGATGCCGAAGTCTGCGGCCAGGGTTGGGAGGGTCATGGTGGCGCCGAATCAGTTCAACCTGCGCTTCTTGGACAAGGATTGGTTCCGGGCGCGCTCTGGCAAGGCCACCGTGGAGTATTCCGCAGGCAAGCTGAAAGGCAGGCTCGAGGCGCGTTTGGTGGCTCCCGCGAGTGGGGAGAGCCTGGACGTCGAGGTGGAGTTCGAAGGTAAGGTGGATCTATTGTGCAATGTGGCCAGAAGCGATGGGAAGCCGGGGTGGCGCGACGGGACCTGGCGTGATCCGTTCTGCCGGCGTTGTCATTAGTCCCTGCGGCGAGTCGGTGCGGCGGAGTGCAAGGGATCCCCACACCGAACGGTGTCATGCTGTACGTGCAGACCCGCGTGGCGTGAATTACCCTCTGGACCGTCAGCGTCAGAAACATGGGAGGTCGGACATGGGTTGGGGTGTTTCACTTTTCGCACTAGCCTTTTCGAGCCTAGCGATCGGATGCCTTGGTAGTGGTGACCGTTCAGGGAGTGGGGAGGGCGGAGTCCGTGCGCCCCGCCCGCCACCGTGCTTGGAATCTCGACCCTATGACTGCTGCGGCGGCCCATCGTCGCTGGCCTCATCGATACTCGGCAGGAGATTCTGCGTGGGAACGCCGCTGTGCAACACGCTTGCCGACTGCCCCGTTCCCGCTGGAGGAAGCGCCCAGGTGATCTGTCGATCGCTGCTAGACATTGTGGCGAACGGCTTCGGGGGCGTGTGTGTGCTGACGTGCGAAATTGGCGCACAATGCCCCGATGGCATGGAGTGTTTTCAGGAACGTTGGTGCCCCTGGGGCAAGGATTGTGTTCAAGGCCGTTGCGTCGTGCCCGCAACCACGCACTGTCAGCGCATCGACCCGAACACCCCGTCATGGCGGTCCCATTGTGGCCCCTGACGCCAAGGGCGAGAACGAGAACGAGAACGAGGAACGAGGAAAGGAACGACCTGACCCTCGATAGAGCGGCAGGTGTCAAGTACATGCAGTGGTCCCCTCCGGCAGCGCGGTGCGCAGTCGGCAATACGAGAAGTGGGCGCCAGCCGAGAGGGACGGCACAGGAGTCGCGGGGTCGGGCCCGAAAAGGACACCCTTAATAAGTTGACGCGACCGCTGCAGGATGCTAGAAGGAGAACCACAATGACGGTGGCCCGTGCCGAGCAGGTGAGCGTGGATGCGACGCCCTGGTATCATGTGATATCCCGCTGTGTGCGGCGGGCGTTCCTGTGCGGGCAGGACCGGTACTCGGGGCGCAACTTCGACCACCGCAAGGTCTGGGTGGTCGAGCGGGTCAGGGAGCTGGCTTCCGTGTTCGCGGTCGATGTG
>JAKSBK010000133.1 GCA_022361155.1 Pseudomonadota bacterium | reverse complement strand
TGTGCGACGGCCGCCCGGTGTTGGGCATCGTGCTGGAGGTACAGCTCGGCCATGACGATGCCAAGCCCTTCAGCTGGCCAGCCTACGTAGTCAATCTGCGGGCGCGACTGCGCTGCGACGCTTGCCTGCTCGTAGTCAGTCCCCGCGCCGAGATCGCTGCCTGGTGCGCTCAACCGATCTCACTGGGAGCGGGCTGGCGATTCGAGCCTCTGGTGCTGGGCCCGCAGGCGGTACCGGTGGTCGCCGATGAGGCCAAGGCCAGGGCCGCGCCCGAGCTCGCCGTGCTATCGGCCATGGCACATGGAGGGAGCGCGGCTCCCGAGCAGGCATTGCAGGTAGCGGTTGCAGCGCTCGGAGCCTTGGCAGGATTGGACCGCGAGCAAGCCCTGCTATACTCAGACATGGTCTACGGCTCGCTCGGCGAAGCGGCCCGAAAGGCCCTCGAAGCTATGGATTTGAACAAGTACGAGTTCCAAAGCACCTTTGCCAAGCGCTTCCTCGCTCGGGGACGCCAAGAGGGGCGCCAAGAGGGGCGCCAAGAGGGACGCCAAGAGGGACGCCAAGAGGGACGCCAAGAGGGGCGCGCCGAAGGGGAGGCCAAGGCACTGCTGCAGATTCTACAGGTCCGTGACATCCCGGTCACCCTCGAGCAGCGGGAACGCATCCTTGACTGTACCGACACCGAGCAGCTGAGCGCATGGATCGAGCGCGCCTTGCGGGCAACCGGCGCCAGCGACGTCTTCGGCTCGTAGGGGACGAGTCGTGCGACTCCTGGAAGAATAGGGCGCGGGAGCCTCGCTGAGCGATTGGCGTCAGCCGGGGACCACCTTGATCGGAGGCGTGCTTTCCCGGAGCAGGTTGTCGAAGTAGTCGATCGTTCGGGCGAGGCCTTCGCGCAGGCCGACACGGGGCTCCCAACCCAGCTGTTCACGAGCGAGTGCTATGTCTGGCCGGCGCCGCACGGGATCGTCCTCTGGAAGATCCGCGTGCGTGATCTCGCTTTGATTCCCCGTCATTTCCCGCACGAGCTCCGCCAGCTCGAGGACTGTGCACTCGTCGGGATTGCCCAGATTGACGGGCCCCACGAAGTCCGCCGGGCTGTGCATCATTCGAACCAGCGCGTCCACCAGATCGTCGACATAACAGAAGCTTCGTGTCTGGGAGCGACGCCCATAGACCGTGATGGGCTCGCCCCTGAGCGCCTGAACGATGAAGTTGCTCACGACGCGTCCGTCCTGCGGGTGCATTCGGGGCCCGTATGTATTGAAGATACGAACCACCTTGATCTCCAGCCCGAGCTGGCGGTGGTAGTCGAAGAAAAGCGTCTCGGCGCAACGCTTGCCCTCGTCGTAGCACGACCGTGGTCCGATCGGATTGACATTGCCCCAGTACCCTTCGGGTTGCGGATGCACGCGGGGATCACCGTAGACTTCGGACGTGGACGCCTGCAGCACACGCGCCTTCAGCCGCTTCGCGAGACCGAGTATGTTTATGGCCCCGTGGACGCTAGTCTTAGTGGTTTGTACTGGATCGAACTGGTAGTGCACCGGACTTGCCGGACACGCCAGGTTGTAGATCCGATCCGTTTCCACGTAGAGCGGAAACGTTATGTCGTGACGCAGCAGTTCGAAATACGGGTTCGTCAACAGCCCCGCAATGTGCCGTTTATCACCAGTGTAGAAGTTATCGACACACAGAACCTCATGGCCCTCCCGCAGAAGCCGCTCGCAAAGATGGCTCCCGATGAAGCCTCCCCCCCCCCGTAACCATGGTCCGATTCGTTGTGCGCATGGCTCAGGCTCTCGCGCCCCGTGATCAGCTGTCAAGTCGCCTCGACCTGTTGGGGGAGCGCTAAGCCTGAGGAGTCACCGAATCGCGAGCCTCGATCCCGGACTCAACCTGAACACCGAAGAGCTCTAGCCACCAAGAAAGCGAGCGTACCAGGCGTCGAAGATCATGATCCCGAAGAGCTCGTAGGAGCGATCTCGGAGTCCTCGAGCGTGCTCTCCACGGTAACGGTGGATGGCTTCGGGTCGCAGCAGTCCCTCCTTCCATGTCTGGCCGCGACGTCTCGGCGCGCCAGCCAGTTCCCTTCCGTCTTCGAAGTACATCCCCAGCTCTCCCCGAATCCACTGAGCCAGCGGCACATTGAAACCGCGTTTGGGTGCTTTGGCCGCTTTGGGCACAAAGGCATCCTTGAAGGCTTCGCGCAGCGGGAGCTTCGTGTGGCGACGGCCGAGCTTGTTTCGAAAGGGGATGTTCAGCGCGAGCTCGACCACTCGATGGTCGAGAAACGGCACGCGCACCTCGATCGGCACCGCCATGCTCATCTTGTCTGTGTATTCCAGCAGATTGTCCACAAGAAAGCTCTCTACATCCATCTCGAGGAGCTTGTTGCCGGGATCCGACAGCTCACTTGCGTCGTATAGCCCACGCAAGATCTCGGGCGAGGAGCACCCGGTATGCGGAAACGCGAGCAGGGACGATTTGTCTTGCTCGGAAGAGAAATACGTCCAGTTCAGGTACTGAACAAAGAAATCCGGATCCAGACCCTCAACGAATGAGAGGGCGCGCCGCACTACCGCATTGCGACCGGCCAGGCGTGATGCGGATAAGAGAGCGGCGGCCGCCCCCACAAGTGGGCGCGGCACCCAGTGTGCCCACTTCGCAAGCATTACCGCACGATGGCGCGGGTAGCCAGCGAACAGCTCGTCACCGCCAGCGCCGCATAGCGCCACCTTGATGTGCTTTCGCGCCTCCCGCGAAATCAGGTGCATCAGGTAGTAGGTCGGGTTTCCGAACGGCTGGTCGAAATGGTCCAAAAGTTGGAACAGCAGCCCAGGCTCGTTGAGGCGCACCGGCAGCGTGTGATGTTCGGTGCCAAGGTATTGACTCGTTGCCAGCGCCACATCGCTCTCGTCGTAGTATTGGTACTGCTGCTCAGGAAAGGTGACCGTATACGTGTGCACCTTCGATGCCGCCTGCTTCATGGCAGCCGCCACTATGGTCGAATCCACCCCTCCACTCAGGAAACAACCAAGAGGGACATCGCTCCGCATCTGCCGCCGGACCGCGGCTGTGAGCTCCGCCCTTAGCTCCTGATTCGCATCGCCCCGAGACATGCGCTCGATTGCTGGTCTCCGATGGGGACGCCAATACCGCAAGACCCTGATGCTTGCGTCCCTGAGCCTCAGCTGCAGATAGTGAGCCGGTGGAAGCTGACGAATCGATTTGAACAGCGTGAGCGGATGCGGAACGTAAAGAAGGCTAAAATAGTGATGCGCCGCCTCGGTATCCAGATCACGCTGGTACAGGCTGCTGCGCAGAATGCCCTTGATCTCCGAGGCGAAGAGCAGGGTGTCGCCAACCCTACAGTAGTAGAGCGGCTTGATCCCCAGTGGGTCCCGCGCCAACAGCACATTCCCGCTCAGGGCGTCCACCACCGCGAACGCGTACATCCCGTTGAGCCGCGTCAGACACCCGACTCCCCACTCCCTGTAGGCAGCCAGCAGGACATCGGTGTCGGTCTCGGTTCGAAACCTGTGTCCCTTGATTCCGAGCTCGTCCCGAAGCTCGATGTAGTTGTAGATCTCGCCGTTGAACGAGATCCAGCATGTACCGTCATGGCTCCGCATAGGCTGCAGGCCCGCGTCCGAGACGTCAATGATCGCCATCCGCGAATGCCCGAGCACAATGCTTGGGGCGTCCTCCTCGGACACCTCGACGAGCCCCCTGGTTCCGTCGTAGCCGAAACAGCTCAGCCCGCGCCCATCGCCACCACGATGGTCCAGCGCTGAAAGCATGCTCTGGGCATCTCGCCCAAGCGCCTCACGATGCGCCGTCTGAAGCGCCACCCCCCCCACAACACCACACATCAGAGCTGCTGCGTGATCATGTTCATGACGCGGATGGTCTCTTTGCCTTGCTCTCCGGGCACGGGCGACTCGGTGTCACCGACGATCGCGTCAACGAAAGCGCCAAGGAGCGCCTGGTGAGTCTGCGTGTAGCGCCGCGTCATCATCTCGAATCCGGTACCCAGCCCGCTCATCAAGATCTGGGCGGCTTCCCCAAGCGATGAAAGGCCGACGGGGATCAGCTTCAACTCCTCGCGGCGAGTGTGAATCAGGGCTTGACTCTCCATGTCGACGCGCAGCGTGCCGTCTTCACCCCAGAGATCGATCTGACCCGACCACTGCTTTGTGTCGTAGATCATGGACACCGAGCTCGTCGCCTCATCGCCTATCAGATTGAGCCGGTAGTCCTCGTAGGATGACCAGGGATGCTCCTCAAGTACTTTCCTACCGATGATCTGCACCTCGCGAATGGGGTTGATGAAGGGCAAGGTCAGATAAACGACGTGAGGACCGCTCTCCCCGAACACTCCTCCCGGCAGCTTGTGCGCCCAGTGGTCCGGCTTCGAGGTGATGTAGGTCACTGGTGTAGACAGGTGGATCCGCATGCCTCGGAACTTGCCGATGTCGCCACGCTCCAACATTTTCCGTGCCTTGTAGAAGCTGGGGTAGAAGAGATCCGAGTGAGCGATGCAGACCTTGCGTCTGTGCTCCTTCGCGGCCGCCATAACCTGGTCGCACTCTGTCTCGGTCTGGCACATCGGCTTTTCTAACAATACGTGCGCACCGGCCTGGATGCACTGGACGGCAATCGGCGCGTGAGTCTTTGGAGGGGTGCAGATGTCAACCACATCCGGCCGCTCCTTCGAGAGCATCTCCTCAAGATCGGTGTAGACGCCCTGTATTTGGAAGCGGCCGGCTAGAGTACCCGCCTGCTCCCGGTCGATATCGACTACCGCCACGGCCCGCGCCCTTGGGGCTAGCGCGGCTATCGCAGGGAGGTGCTTCACTGCTGCGATATGTCCACTGCCAACGAGAGCAACCTTCAACGTGTCCACGTTTCAAGAACCCCTTTCCGAAACGCTGCTGCGCGCAGGTTCCGACAGATGATCGTTCCCAACAATCGCATACATCCGTGCGTACTGGTCTGCAACGACCCTAGGAGCGAGATGCTGCCCGATCCAGGCGCGGCCTCTGTGTCCCATCTCAGTGAGCTCTGTGGAGCAGCGCTGCTGGAAATCGAGTAGCGTCGAGGCTATGCGCTCGGCGCTACGCTCTCCATAACTGCCACATGCGAGCGAGTTCAGGACCTGCCAGGGGCTTCCCTCACACGCTATTGCCGGCGTTCCCCGCTCCAGCGCCTCCGCGATGCTCATGCCGAAATTCTCACTGTACGAAGTATTGACCAAAGCGCGAGACGTTGAAAGCAACGTCGCCTTTCGCTCTCCAAGGACTTCCCCCAGATAGTGGATTTTCCCCAAGGCTTGCGGGGAACATCCGGCCGCGAGCTCACTAAAGCTAGAATTTTCCTCCGCCCCCGCAAGGGTTAGGTCGTCCAGCCCAGGATCGTGTGCGAGCGCCCGCTCATACCCCTCGAGGAGGAGATCCAACCCCTTCACCTTGGCAATCCTGCCGAGATACAGGAAGCCGCTCCGGCTGGTGCCATGGGGTGGATCCGGGCCCATCGGCACGGGGTGCGGAATAGTGAATATGCGCTCGGGGCCGACACCCCGGCTCTCAAGCGCGGCCCTCTCCTCTAAACTGGTGACGTGCCAGTAGGCCCGCGTCAACATCGGCCAAGTGAGACGTAGCGAAAGCTGCTTGGCACGAGCCCGTCGACTTCGCAGCGAGCCATCCTGCAGCATCCCTCTGGGCGAGATGACCACCCGTCCGGCTCCGCCGCGCAGGAGTCGTGTAGCACCCACCAGCAGCGTTAGTGACCAAACCTCGTTGAGGTGAAGAACGTAACCATGTGAGCGCCTCCACGTGGCGATGGGCAGGCGTGGATCCATGCGATTCGAAGTACCCACGTAGTCGATTTCGATCCCGCGCCGCGCGAAGTACTCGCGTCCCCGTGCCACCTGGCAGTCCGTCAACGCGTAAGTCGGCTCGCCGTGACTCGTCACGATCCTGATCCGCAACCCTCGCTCAGCAAGCGCCTCCACGATCAGGCGACACGAAACGTTGGGACCGCCATCCCGAGTATAGGGATAGAAACTGTGGTAGATGTAGGCAATTCTGCGCGTCACGTGCATCCCGCTGCGAGGTATGACCGGAAGTTGTGGATGGGTGGTTTGAGGCAGGCGGCGTATCCTTCCGCGTGAGTGAACCCGAAGCCCGGTTGTGGCCGGGAGGAAGGGCACGCCACCCATGTTGAAGGTAATCGACAACGACAAGGCAACGGAAGAGATCGGGTGCACGACCGGTTTGAGGGTGTCGGGAGTGATCCTGGTGTGGTGGTCCGATCCGAGGGTCTTGCGTGGGGCTGCGGAGCTATGATCTACAGACGGGATGATTGGATCAAAGCAACCCCCTACGAATCTGGACGACGTAACGGACGAGGAGCTGGCGCGGCGTCGCGCGGCTCGGCTGAGCGGACGCAAGATGCTGGAGGCGGAGGAAGCCGTGGAAGAGCACGGCCACGCAGACCATGTGCAGACGCTGCGCTTTGTGGTGCAGGAGAGGATGGAGCGGCAGGACGGCGGTCCTAGCCCTTGCCCCCGTTGCGGCCAAGCGGCTGGCGTCAAGGCCAAGGACCGCAGACGCACGCTGCGGACGATGAGTGGCGAAATCGAACTGCGGCGCCACTATCACTACTGCGAGGGATGCGAGCACGGATTCTACCCGTTGGACCTTGAGCTTGGGTTGCCCTCGCAGGGCGAGCTGTCGCCGAAGATGCTGGCTCGGGTGCTCGACTTCGGAGTCAGCACCGTGTTTGGCGAGGCGGCCGAGCGCTGGCGGGTGCATCACAGCGGTTCGACGGTCAGCGAGAATCTGGTCCGCCGGGTGGTGGAACGTGTGGGTCAAGGGCTCGAGCAACAGCCCGCGAAGGAGCGACAGCAAGCGGTGCGCCCTGTTGCGCCACAGAGCCCGCAGACGCTGCTCAGTGAAGTTGTGAAACTCTCGGCCGGCAAGGAAGTTGTTCTGCACGAAGTTGAACAGCCCCTCGACGACCGCCGAGCGATTGGCGTCCCCCTTTTCGTGCGCCCGAAACTCGAAACCGCGTTGCTCGGCAAATGCCGCCATCTGCGGCACCGGCACCATGTCGGCGCCCGTTCCGTGAAGAACGATCACGCTCGTGTTGTCGACCATGCAGACCCCGCAGACACCGCCGACGTAGTCGATCGCATCGTCGAGGAAGACCTTGCACTCGAAGCGCGTAAAGCGCGGGTACAGCTGAATGTACGCCAGCCGCGAGTAGGCCAGCGCCAGCCCGGCGATCTGGACCTTCTGCTCGCGACCCGAGATGTGCGCCTGGTGCGGGGAGGTGTCGTGCTGCATCTCCTTGCCCGGCTTGTGGTCGTACTGTCCAGCAGGCTGCTTCGGCTCGTGGCCGATGCCGTGGCGGCGGCAGTACGCGGTCAGTGCAGGGTAGGACACCTCGGCACCGTTCGCCTCGAGTTCCTCGTGGACGCGCACGAGATTGCCCTGGCACTGCGCCAGCAGCTCCACGATGTCGTCGTGGTGCCGCTCGGCTTTCTCGGGCCGGTTCAGTGGCTGCACCTTGGACGAGCCACTGGCGACCACCTTGCGTACCGCGCCGCGCGACACACGCACAGCTTTGGCGATCGCCCGCGTGCCGTGTGAGGTGGACCCCATTTTGTGGACCAAAATGGGGTTCCGTTAAGGTAGTTCCTGCTGGAGGTTTGACCATCATCTTCGTCGTCATATTGGGGCGGAAGCGACCGAAGGGAGCTTCCTGTGAGGGGGGGTCCGGGGGGGAGACTCGTAACCTGTGAACGGTCTGTGTTTGAGCGTGGATAACCTTATGCAGCCCTGTGGATCAAGCCGTCGTAGAACGCGGCCGGAGTCTGGTAGCCCAGGGCTTGGTGCGGGCGTCGTGAGTTGTAGAAACTGAAGTACGAACCGATACCGGCCCGAGCCTCGTACATGCTGTCGTAGGCGTGCAAGTAGACCTCCTCGTACTTGAGCGAGCGCCATAGCCGCTCCACAAACACGTTGTCGAGGCAGCGGCCCTTGCCGTCCATGCTGATGCGGACTCCTCGGTCCCGGAGCGCCTCGATGAAGTCGTCGGCGGTGAACTGAGCCCCCTGGTCCGTGTTGAAGATGCCGGGCGCTGGGTGGCGCGACAGGGCGTCCAGCAACGCCTCTACGCAGAACCCGGTGTCCAGGGTATTGGACAAGCGCCAAGCCAGAACCCGCCTCGAGTACCAGTCCATGATCGCGACCAGATACGCGAAGCCGCGCGCCATCGGGATGTAGGTGATGTCCGCGGCCCACACCTGGTTCGGCCGCGAGACCTTCAGGTTCCGCAGCAAATACGGGAAAACTGGATGCTCCGGCGCTGGCTTGCTGGTGTTGGGCTTCGGGGCCATGCCTTCCAAATCCATCACACGCATCAGCCGCTGGATCCGCTTGCGGTTGACTTCCCGGCCCTCTGCTTTGAGGACCTGGACCATCTTGCGGCTGCCGAAAAAC
>JAKSBK010000132.1 GCA_022361155.1 Pseudomonadota bacterium | reverse complement strand
CGGACGTGATCGCGGCCCATGGCATCGGGGCGAAGAAGTCGCTCGGCCAGAACTTTCTGCTCGACTTCAACCTGACGATGAAGATCGCGCGCGCCGGCGGCGATCTGGCGCAGGTCACCGTGGTGGAGATCGGCCCCGGACCGGGCGGGCTGACCCGGGCGCTGCTGGCGGCGGGCGCCGCCAAGGTTGTGGCCATCGAGCGCGACCGGCGCTGTCTTTCGGCGCTCGAACAAGTGGCGGAGCGTTATCGCGGCCGGCTCGAAGTGATCGAAGCCGACGCCTTGACGATCGACTGGACGAAAGTGACCGACGGTCGCGCGCGCATCATCGCCAATCTGCCCTACAACGTGGCGACGCCGCTGCTCGCCGGCTGGCTCACCGCAGATCCATGGCCGCCATGGTACGATTGCGTGGTGGCGATGTTTCAAAAAGAGGTGGCGCAGCGCGTGTGTGCCGGCGTCGGCGACAAGGCATATGGCCGGCTGTCGGTTTTGACCGGCTGGCGGACCGACGCACAAGCGTTATTCGACGTGCCGGCGGCCGCGTTCACCCCGCCGCCGAAGGTCACCTCCAGCCTCGTTCGCCTGATCCCCCGCCGCGAGCCGCTCGCGTGCGATATCGACAAGCTGCAGGCGATCACGCGGGCCGCGTTCGGGCAGCGGCGCAAGATGCTGCGTTCCAGCCTGAAAAGCCTCGGCGGGCAGGCGCTGTTGGAGCGGGCCGGCATCGACGGTTCGCGGCGCGCCGAAGAGCTGTCGGTGGAGGAATTCGTGACGCTGGCCAATCGGCTGTGAGGCTGTGGCGATAGATGGGCTAACCGGTCAGCTGGCCGACGAACTTCTCGAGCCCGGGTCGCCGGCCACGGCGCAGGCGCTCGGCGATCAGTATCGCGTGCACCTGGTCGAACGCGACTTCCAGATCGTTGTTGATGACGACGAAGTCGTAGTCCTGCCAGTGGCCGATCTCGGTGCGGGCGTTTTCGAGCCGCCGTTCAATCACTTCGGGCGTGTCCTCCGCGCG
>JAKSBK010000131.1 GCA_022361155.1 Pseudomonadota bacterium | reverse complement strand
GTCGTCCACAGCTTGCTGGCCACCTCGGAGATCCAGTCGAGGGTCTCGGCTGAGGTTCGGCAAAGCCGGTCAAGAGGGCCGAGCAACACCTCGGCACCCTTGCCAACGGCGCCCGGCCCTCGGCGATACAGACGAGTTATTCTTCCGTGGGCCCTTGGTGATGCGTGGGGGCCGTGACAGGGCGGGTCGCGCCGCCGGGCATCTGCCAGTAGAACTTGCGGCGCTTGCGCCTGGCTCCAGTTAGCTCGTTCATGGTCCGCGCGTCGTACAGGCGCCCGTTGACCATGGTGTAGCGCACGCGATCGGAGTGGCGGATGTTCTCGAGGGGGTTGGCGTCGATCACCACCAGATCGGCGAGCTTGCCTGGCTCGAGCGAGCCCAGGTCCTGCTCCATGCCGATGTAGCGGGCACCGGCCAGGGTTCCGGCCCGGATCACTTCGAGCGGCGTCATGCCGCCCTGCGCGAACATCCAGAGCTCCCAGTGCGCGGCCAAGCCTTCGCGCTGCCCGTGAGCTCCCAGTTGCACTCCGACTCCGGCATCCACCAGTCGCTTACACAGCGTGGCGAGGCGGATGTGGTTCCAATCGCCGCGCGATGCCAGCTTGCGACGCCGCGCGCGCCCCTCATACGCGAATGGCGGTACGAACGTCTTCAAGCGCTCGTGGTCGAACACATCGGCGTGTGCGTACCAGTAGTTCTCGCCCCAAAGCCCCCCGTAGCCCACGCCCAAGGTAGGCGTGTAGCCGACCGTGGTTGCCGACCATAGCTGCAGGATATCTCGGTAGCCCGTGGCGACCGGGATGGCGTGCTCGATACCGGTGTGCCCGTCCACGATCATGTTCATGTTGTGCATGAAGGTCGAGCCACCTTCGGGCATGACCTGCATGTCGAGCTCGCGCGCGGCAGCAAGCACCTGCTGCCGCTGATTGCGGCGCGGCTGATTGTAGCTCTTGACGCTGAAGGCGCCGACCGCTTTCATGCGGCGCAAATGGCTGCGCGCATCGTCGAGACTGTCGATTTTGGCTTTGAAGGGGGCCTTCGCACCGTACAGGATGGTTCCCGTGGAGAAGATGCGCGGCGCGACGATCCGTCCGGCGCGAGCGAGCTCGGCTGCCGCGAAGATCGCCGCGGTGCTGGCCGACGGATCGTGCACCGTGGTCACGCCGAATGCCAGCTCGGCGTAGTGCAGCCAGTTCTGGTGCGGCGTGATTCCACCCTCGCCCTGGGGCCCGTGCGCATGCACGTCGATCAGCCCCGGAATGATGGTCATCCCCTTTGCGTCGATCTTCAGGGCATCGCGGGGCACGCCGACCGATTCGCCTATTGCTACGATGCGGTTGCCTCGGACGAGGATCGTTCCCTTGTCGATGACTTCGTCGCCCTTCATCGAGATGATGCGGGCGCCGACCAGCGCCACCTTGCCCGCGGGCACGTCCGAACGCCGGTCGAAGCCGATGTCCGTGCCTTTTTCGGGCGGCTTGGCCGGTTTCTCGGGTGCGCCGTCGATGAAGGAGAAGGCCTCCTTGAGATCACGCGCAAAGAGCTCGGGGCCGAGCGCCCAGTAAAGTCGACGACTGCTGCCTGACCAGTGCAGGTACTCGCCGGCGTCCCTGCTGACGCGCTGCACAGGCAGGCCCTTGGTCTTGGGGCCCACCTTGAAGGGACGGCCGGTGATCGGAAACGGAGTGATGTAGGCGTTGAAGAACTCGCGGAACGCCACCCATTTGCCGTCCGGCGACACGCGGAACTCGGTTGCGTTTTCGCTGCGCAGGTGGGTGCGGGGCTCCGCTCCGCTGAGCTCCACGCTGGCGAGCACCCGGATGCGTTCGTCCTTCTCCTTCTTGGTATGAACGAAGAACACCCGGTCCTCATCGGCGCCGAAGTGAGGGGCGTGGCCCCGGTGGCTGACGAGGGTGGGTGTTCCGCGCCCGGTGCTGGGGATGGCGTACAGGCCCGGGTCGTGGGACCACTTGGGCGACAGCAGCGGGCCGCCCCGGGCCTTGCGGAACACGACCACGCGGCCGCTCGGGCTGAAGGTCGGCTCCCTGTAGTGACCCGGTGTGGTGCTGATGGTACGGCCGCGGCCGCCCGTTCGAGGCACGATTCGCAGCGAGCCAAGCTCGTTGCGGTCGTAGCTTACGTACACGACGGACTTGGAATCGCGCGAAAACGAAGGGTAGAATTCGAAGACGTCGTTGTCGCGTGTGAGCCGGCGCGGTTTGCCCCCGGGCAGCTTCCGGATCCAGAGCTGGCCGAGCGCCTGAAACACGACCGATTTGCCATCAGGCGAGACCTGCACCCAGCGCAGCATCTTCGTGTGGAAGGTCTCATGGTGTGCGCGCTGTTTCGGTCGCAGCGTTTCGAGCACCGTACGTTCATCGCGTACCCGAAACGGAATCAGCGTGTCTCTGGTGGTTGCAACGTCGGCGCGGTGAATCTTGCCGCCCGCCCAGTACACGATGCTCTTGCTGTCGGGCGTCCACGCAAGTGTCGGGTAGACGCCGTGAATCGCCCATGTCTCCTGCATGTCGCGGTCGAGCCGGTCGCTGAGCGCTCGCTCCGCGCCCGATCTCAGATCGTGGACGAACAAGACGGTGCGCAAGCCCATTCGGCGCACGAACGCCAATGACTTGCCGTCGGGCGAAGGGGTCGGGCGAACCGCTCCACCAGGCCCACCAATGAAGGTGTCGATGCGCCCGTCCTCTCGGTCGAGCCGGCGAATGGAGTAGATTCCGGCGTGTGGATCTTTGTTGTAGCGAAAGGTCGAGCCCGGCGACATGTCGCGGCTGAAGTAAAGGTGCTTGCCGTCGGGGCTGAAAGCAGGCTCACCCACGTCCTTCTGGTCGTTGGGCTTCTCGGTCATCTGCACGCCTTCGCCGCCCGCGATGTGATAGAGCCAAATCTCGCCCGCACCCAAGCTCCGGCGGCTGGTGAAGTGTTTGCGTACCGCGATGTACTGGCTGTCGGGTGACCAAGCGGGGCTGTTGACCAGCCGGAAGTCCTCTTTGGTAACCTGCAGGGGCTTTCCGCCAGCGGCTGGCATGACCCAGATGTTGTCCGCGCCACCTCGATCACTGGTGAAGGCGAGCCACTTGCCATCCGGCGAGAAGGCGGGCTGCATGTCCCACGAGAGCCCCTGAGTCAACGATCTGGCTTCGCCGCCAGCCATCGGTACGCTGTACAGGTCGCCCAGCAGATCGAATGCGATTGTTTTGCCGTCGGGGCTCACCGACAGGCTCATCCAGGTGCCTTCGTCGGCGTCGATCCTGACCTGCTTCTTGGGGCCGGGGGGCTCTTCGACGTTCCAGGCTTCCTTCGCCTTGCCGCCGTCCTTCTCGTCGCCGTCCTTCGCCTTGCCGTCCTTCTGGTCGCCGGCTTTCTTGCCGACGGCCTTTTCGGCGCCGCTACGCTCGAGCTCGTCGTCAGCGTTTGCCGGGGAGGGGTGAAAGGACAGGCCGCCGCCAGGCTCCGGCAACGTGGATCGACCGTCCCCTGTCCTTGGGCGGCAGCCGCTTGCGGCAACAAGCGCAAGCAGCGCCAACCAAGTTCGTGATGGGTGAGGCGGAGGGAATGTGCACATCGCGGTTGAGTACCATCCAAGCGACCCTGCTTGCCAGTGCGACCCTGCTTGCCAGAGCGGTGACTGGCCTCTTGGCACTGGCGCCGTCGGAGCTTTCACAGCGACCGCAGGCCGCCCAGCCTTGGCAGGCCCGACCTTTCGTGCCAAGTCAAGGGCCACAAGGAGGCTCGCCATGCTGAAGAAGACTCTGCTCGTGCTGCTCGTGGGAATCGGTGCTTTCGGTGTCTATGCGGGGAGTCGACCCGGCGCCTACCGTGTCGAGCGTTCCACGACGATCGACGCACCCGCAGCTGTCGTGTTCGAGCAGCTCGACAACTTCAAGGTCTGGGCAGCCTGGTCACCCTGGGAGAAGCTCGATCCGGCGATGAAGAGGACGTTCTCCGGCCCCGAACGAGGTGTGGGCGCTATCTACGAGTGGGAGGGCAACGACGAGGTCGGCAAGGGCCGCATGACCATCGTCGAGAGCGACGCGCCGACGCGTCTGAAGTGCCGGCTGGAATTCATGCAACCGTTCGAGGCGCAGGCGGACACGCAGTTCGATCTGAGCGGTGAGGGCGATGGGACACCGGTTTCCGTGACCTGGTCGATGTCGGGCGAAAACAACTTCGTGGCCAAGGTCTTTGGTGTGTTCATGGACATGGAGGCCATGATCGAGCAGGACTACGACAAAGGTCTCGCAGCCCTCAAGGGGCTGGCCGAAGCGGAGTCGGCCAAGCGCAAGCAGGAGGCTGCCCGCCTTGCTGAAACCAACCGCCTTGCTGAAACCGCCACGAACTCCAAGACCGCAGGCGCGGTTGAGGCTGGCACGGCCACGCCAGAAGGCATCGCTGCCAAGCAGCAGGCCACGGCTGCGAAGTAGCGAGCCCGATTGCGCTCTGCCCAGCCCTCGCTCGGGGACGTTCCGAACGCGCGGTTCGCACCGGCGTTATCTGGTGACCGAAGCGGGCTCGGGCCACACGCGTCCGATGGTCCATTTCGCGAGCTCGACGGCAGGGACGATCGTGGCCGAGGCGCACGCGGTCAGGGTCCAGTCCGAGCCGCTCAGTGGGAACGTACCGAAGGGTGTGTGAAGCGCCGGCAGGTAGAGGATCAGACCCAGCAGCACGAGCTCCCAGCCAATGGCCAGGTTCAGCCAGCGGTTGTTGAAGGGCTGGCGCATTACCGAATGGCGATCGGAGCGAAAGTTGTACGCCTTGAAGAACTGGATCAGGACCAGGGTGACGAAAGTCAAGGTCATGGCGTCGTCAACCGGGCGACCGCTCTTCAGCGCCCACACGAAGACGCCCATGTTGACGGCCGTGGACCAGAGCCCAGCGACCAGCATCAGCGCCAGCAAGGGACGAGTGAAGATGCTGGACTGCTTGGTCCGCGGAGGCCGGCGCATCAGGTCTTGGTCCGGTGGGTCCACCGACAACGCGATCGCTGGCAACCCATCCGTGGCCAGGTTCACATAGAGGATCTGGACGGCCGTTAGTGGAAGCGGCATGCCGAGCAGTGCCGTGCCTCCGACCAGTCCGATCTCGCCGATGTTCGAGGCCAGCAGGTAGCCCAAGAACTTCTTGATGTTGTCGAAGACACCGCGCCCCTCTTCGACCGCAGCCACGATCGAGGCGAAGTTGTCGTCGGTGAGGCTCATGTCCGCCGCTTCTTTGGTGACATCCGTACCCGTGATGCCCATGGCCACGCCGATGTCGGCCTTCTTGAGCGCAGGAGCGTCGTTGACACCGTCGCCGGTCATCCCCACCACGTGACCCCTGCGCTGCAGGGCAGTGACAATTCGCAGCTTCTGAACCGGCGACACGCGCGCATACACCCGGATGGACTCGATCTCGCGCTCGAGCGTCTCGTCGCTCATCTCGGCGAGCTCCGGTCCGGTAACCGCGCGACCGCCATCGTTGCCGATCAGGCCGATCTCGCGAGCAACCGCTTGGGCCGTCACCGGGTGGTCGCCCGTGATCATGAGCACGCCGATGCCCGCCTCTCGGCATGTCCGAAGGGCGTCTCGTACCTCGTCACGAGGGGGATCGATCATGCCGACCAGGCCGAGAAAGGTCATGTCCTGTGCGGCGCTCTGGATTTCGGCGTCCGGCTTGGATGCGACGGCCAGCACGCGCAGCGCCTGACCGGCCATGTCCTGCGCAGCCGTCAGGATCCGCTGGCGCGTTTGATCGTCCAGCGGCACCACGGCAGCACCGCTAGCGACTCGCCTGCAGGACGACAGGATGATCTCGGGCGCGCCCTTGGCGCATGCCAGCCGCCCGTCGGGTGCCCGATGCAGGGTGGTCATGCGCTTGGCTTCCGAAGTGAAGGGGATCTCATCCTCGCGCGGAAACCGAGCGTCGAGCTCCGGTTTGTGCAGGCCCGCCTTGGCTGCCGCGACCACCAGCGCCCCCTCCGTCGGATCCCCCCGCAGCGTCCAACGTGGCTCTTGCGCAGGCCTGACGAGCTCCGCGTCGGATGCAAGCGCCCCTGCTCGGAGCAGCGCCAAGAGAGGCTCGCTGGGATCGAACGGCTGGCCGTCGCGCACGAAGGATCCGGCGGGGTCGTAGCCTGTGCCCGACACATCGATCAGCTCGCTGTCCACCCAGATCTTGCGCGCGGTCATCTCATCTTTGGTCAGGGTGCCTGTCTTGTCGGTGCAGATGATGGTGGTGCTACCCAGTGTTTCGACGGCGGGCAGGCGCCGCATGAGCGCGTGGCGCTTGACCAGGCGTTGCACTCCCAGGGCGAGCGAGATGGTGACCACGGCGGGCAGGGCCTCGGGAACTACGGCCACGGCAAGCGCGACCCCGAAGACCAGCATCTCGATGAAGGCGCTGCCTCGGAGCACGCCCAGCACCACGATCGCAGCGACCACGCCCAGCCCCGCCCGTGCCAAGGAACGGCCCACCCGATCGAGGTTGTCCTGCAGCGGCGTGCGGCCCAATTCCACCGTTGCGAGCATCCGGGCTATCTTGCCGAATTCGGTGCTCATGCCGGTGGCAACGACCAGCGCGCGGCCGCGTCCGTACGTGACCGATGAACCCGAGTAGGCCAAGTTGGTGCGATCGGCAACCGCCAAGTCCGCGTCGAGCGCGACCGTCTGCTTGGCAACGGGCACCGACTCTCCGGTCAGTGCCGATTCGTCGGTCTTGAGGTTGGTGACCTGGATCAACCTCGCATCGGCAGGAACGCGATCGCCTGCCTTCAGCGCGATGAGATCGCCACCGACCAGCTCGCGTGCCGGAACCTCCATCCATTCGCCGCCACGCAACGCCGTTGCCGAAGGGGCTGCCATCCTGCGCAGCGCGTCGATGGCTCGCTCGGCCCGGTACTCCTGCACAAAGCCCAGGATGACCGCAAAGGCTACGATCACCGTGATGGCAGCGGCTTCGATGGTGTGACCGAGGAAGGCAGAGAGCGCCGTAGCGATCAGAAGAACAACGATGAGCACGTTCTGGAGCTGCCTCAGCAGGATGGACCACGGCGACGTCTGCGGCCCTGCCTCGAGCTCGTTGGGTCCCTGTTGTGCCAGCCGCTTTGCCGCCTCGGCGTGCGAAAGCCCGGAGGTGCCGGTCTTCAGCTCCCTGAGGAGCGCGTCGGTGGACTGGGCGTGCCACGGGATGCTGGATGACGTGGCGTTTTCGAAGGGTGTCACGGTTGAAATGTAAAGCGTCTGGAGAACCGAGGGTTCCGATCGCTGCGGGGGGCACACCACGGCGCAGCTGAGGCGTGAGTCTACGTCGCTCCCGACGTTTGGCCACACAAGACGACCTCAGTCGAAAGCGCAGAGCGGGCGCTCATACTCGTCCTGGAGCAACGCCATTTCCGCGGTACCTGAAAGCAACGCCGCAACAGCCCTCGCCGGCGCGCGCCGAGCACCAAGTTCGACGCCTGGCCGCCGTACCCCATTTCAGGACGTGCCCGACCGTGGCTCAGAAGAAGTTGCCTGAGAAGAAGACACAGAAGAGACCGGCTTCGAAGCGTGACCCGCGCGACCGTTCCATCGGCGGCGAAACCGTTACGGTCGGGGGTGGTGGCGCATTGGCCGCCGCGCGCCGCCATCACTCAGGACCGGATGATCAGCCGCGCCGCCATCACTCAGGACCGGATGATCAGCTGCTGAGCCCGGGGCAGAAGCTCGGCCGTTACGTGATTCTCGAGGCGGTGGGCGGTGGCGGCATGGGGCTCGTGTACAGCGCGTACGACCCCGATCTGGATCGCAAGATCGCCATCAAGGTGCTGCGCACCGCGGCCCTGGACGAGTCCGGGCCGGAACACGGATCGGGGCCCACCCGGCTGCTGCGCGAGGCGCAGGCGTTGGCTCAACTGTCTCACCCCAACGTGCTACCCGTTTTTGATGTAGGGGTGATGGAAGGCCGCGTGTTCATCGCCACGGAGTTTGTACAAGGCCGTACGCTCTCGTTTTGGCTTCGGCAGCACAAACGCAAGTGGCGTGCGGTAGTCAGGGTGTTCTTGGCGGCAGGCGCCGGTCTGGAGGCCGCGCATCGCGCAGGCCTCGTTCATCGCGATTTCAAACCGCAAAACGTCCTGGTCTCGGATGAAGGCAGCGTTCGCGTGATGGATTTCGGTCTCGCGCGTCGGCTGGACGACGATGCGAGCGTACCGCCCGAAGCCGGTTCCGGCGAGCAGCCGGCGCCGAGCAGCCGTGACACGCCCGACGTACGCAGCGTCTCGACGAGGCGATCGGCGTCCTCGAGCGACGAGCCATCGTACGACAGCCGCAACCCTCCTTCCCATCCCTCCACGGGCCCGCTGTATCAGCACCTGACCCAGGCTGGCACGGTGCTGGGTACGCTTCCTTATCTGGCGCCGGAGCTCGAGCAAGGTGGTCCGGCGAGCGAGGCTTCGGATCAGTACGCCTTCTGCGTGTCACTCTATGAAGGCCTGTACGGGCGACGGCCCTTTCAGGGTCACAGGCTCGAACTGTCGCAGGCCAAGGCCATCGAAGACTACGCACAGCTACCACCGGAGCGTGCCCGGCAGGTGCCAGGCTGGCTCAGGGCCATCGTGGCGCGGGGCCTCAGTGCCGATCCTGGCAAGCGATGGCCCTCCATGGCCACGCTGCTCGAGGCGCTCGCTCAAGACTCCAGGCGGGCGTCGGAGTCCAGCAGGCGAGCGGACACGGGTCCGCAGACGGCGAGGCTCATCGATTTGGCGCTGCCCGTTATGCGCCGCCTCGCAGAACAGAGCGAGCAGTCATGCCATCTCGTCGTGCAAGAAAACCAGCGGGCCGTCGTGGTGGCCCAGGTGGACGGGCCGCGATTCGTCGGCGTGCTCGTGCAGCCGGGGCGCAGCTTCTATTTGCACGAATCCGCTTCCGGGCACGTCATCGGGGCGCTCAAGTCCACCGATGATCGCGCGCTTTGGCTGCGATCGGTGAAGGCTAGGCTGTCTCGGAAGCGTTACGAGCGCTTCGCCTCGACCCTCGAGCGGATCCGCACACAAGGACATCACGTGTGGCAGAGTACCGTCATTCACGGGGTCACCGACCTTTCCGTTCCAGTGCTGGACACGGGGGGCGCGATCGCGGCGGCGCTAACGGTTCCGTGCCTTCCGAAGATCCACACAGATCGCGTTGCCCACAAGGTGGTGGTTGGGCGTGTGCTCAAGCTCCTCAAAGGGGCGGCGAGCGAGATCTCCCGCGCCCTGACCGAAGCCGACTGAGCGCCATTCAGCTCGGCCTTGGAAGAGAGCCTAATGACTGACGATTCACCCGTTCTCACCCCACGACTCATCGTTTCGAGCTCGGCCGACGCGATCACTTTCTACTCGAAGGTCTTCGGCGCCAAGGAATTGGAGCGCTCAGAGTAACACGGCGCCAAGATCCTCATTCCGGTGGCCGACCGGTTCTACGGCTACCGCGAGGGGCGGATTCTCGACCCGTTCGTCGATTGCTATCTCGACGTCAGCGGCGGGACCCTCTTGCCCGCGGCCGAGCAATCAATGAGCGTCTGCAGCCGCTTCTCGCGTGTGGCTTCGAGCTTGGCGCTGGTGATCCAGTACACCGCGCCGCGCCGGTACCACGGCGCTTGCTCTTCAAAAAACGCCCACGCCTTTTCGTTGGCGCGCAAGCGGCGCCTGTGCGCGGCGGGCAGCTCCGCACGCTGCGCGTCCTCGTAGGAGTAACCGACCACGCCGCCCTTGTGTCTGCGCTCGAACGCTTTGCGACCCGCGGCACGCATGTGAGCCGATGCCTCGAGCGCCGCCACACGCTCGATGTTCACCTTGCTCCAATTGCTGCCGGGCCGGCGCGGGGTGAAGCGGATGGTGTAGCGCCCGTCGTCCACGCTCTTGCGGATGCCGTCGATCCAGCCGTAGCAGAGCGCCTCATCGACCGACTCGGGCCAGGTGACGCTCGCTTTGCCGGTCCCCTTTTTGCAGTAGCCCACCCACAGGTGCCCGGCCTTTTTGTGGTTGTCGCGAAACCACGCTCGCAGTTTGTCCGGGGTCGCGAAGTAGCGCGGCTTGGGCTTCTCGACGGGCATCGGTCACTCACTACGTATCCGTCCGCCGAGTTCGATCCAATGCTACCCAGCGCGAACGTCGGAGGCGGCGAGAATCAGGCGATTTCGAACAAGCGCAGCCATCGGGCCTCCAATCGATGGTGCGCTGGGTGCCCTTGCTCACGTCCCGAGAACCCGCGGACACGCCAGTCTCTGGAGACGGCATCTTGATCGACCACCGTAGGTTTTGCGCCGACGCTTTTCACTCCGGATATCTCCTTTGCATGTCCTTCCAGCCGGCTCGCACCAGACGCTCGAGCACCTTCATGTCGACGTCGGCAAGGCGCTTGATGTAGAGGCACGACTTGCCCTTCTTGTGCTTGCCAAGCTTCGCGAGGATGTGATCGTAATTCGTGTAGCCCGGCATGATGTAGATGGTGATGTCCTGCTTGCGTGGTGAAAAGCCGATGCGGAAGAAGTCGCCCTCGCGGCCGCTGTCGTACTTGTAGTGATACTTGCCGTAGCCGACGATCGCGGAGCCCCACATCGTTGGCCGCTTGCCCGATACGTCCTTCAAGAGCTTGGCAATCGTCTTGCAGTCGCGCCGGCGGTCGTCGTCGGCAATCCCGTTCAGAAACGCTGCAACGCTCGTTCGGGTCGGCTGCGTCTTGAGCTTTGCTTTTGCCATCGCGCCTCCAGCCAGCGGCGCCCCTTGTCGGTGAGACGGTATTTCTGCAACCGGCTGCTGGGCTTGTCTGGAATTGTGTACTCGACGAGCTCATCGTCCAGGAGCTCGTTCACCGAGCCCCACATCGTGCTCGTCACCGACGTAGTAGCGATCGATTTTGGCCGCTTGCTCGATACGTCCTGCTCGGCCACTAGAAGGTGACGCCTAGCTGCAACCCCAACGGCCAATTCACTCGGAACAAGAAGGCTGTGAGGGAGGCGAAGTGATAGCGGCCTCCCATGCTCAAGGTTGGGCGCACCGTTAGGTTCCGCTCCGCGGCGAGCGCCAGGCCGAGCTCCGGGAACAGCGACCAGTCGCGGTCGACGTAGAAGTTCCACTGCAAAACCACTGGAAACCAGATTCCAATGTCACCATCCTGCGCAAACAGCAAGGTGACGCCCGGACTGAGCGCCAGTTCGTCGTTCGCGGTGCGCAACAGACCTCGCGTGGCCACCGGAATGTCGACCCTCGCCCCGACCCCGAGCGAGTCGGCATAGCCCAGGTTGACGTGTGCATCGAAACGAACTGCGCCGGAGCCGCGGTAGGCGTGCGCGCCGCTGGCGGACAGCAGCAGGCTCAGCATCAGCGACGGACCGAAGAACCGGCTCAGCGGCGCGCGAATGGCGGGGCAGCGACGCCCCTGGCAGCGAGGAGCGGTCTTGGGACCGGAGCTACGGTCGGCGTGTCGGGGCGTGTGTGGCTGCATGGTCGCTCTATGTTTGCTGGCTACGACGCGGTTCGGCGGCTACGACGCGGTTTGGTGGCTAGGCGCGGTTCGGTGGCAGGCGCGGTTCGGTGGCTACTACGTGGCAACAGAGGCGGCTAGGCGGATGCCCGTGAACTGCCAGCGAGTCTGAGGGGGCCAGTAGTTGCGGTAGCTGGCTCGCACATGCGAGCTCGGAGTCACGCACGAGCCCCCGCGCAGCACGAACTGGCCGCACATAAACTTGCCGTTGTACTCGCCCAGCGCACCGTTTACGGGCTGATAGCCAGGATAGGGCTGATACGGCGTGGCCGTCCACTCCCATACATCGCCGTACAGCTGCCGGGGCGTGCGGCGGGTCTCGGGGTCGGTCACCGATGGAACGGTTAGACGCGGGGCCGCCGCGGTACGCAACCTGCGGCTCTCCACGAAGTTGCCGCACACCTCGAGCGGGCGCGCCACCACCTCCCACTCGGCTTCGGACGGGAGCCGCACCCCGCGAAAGCGCGCGTAGGCATCCGCTTCGAAGTAGCTCACGTGGCATACCGGTGCGGCCGGCTCCACAGGCTGCATGCCTTGGAGGGTGAAGGTCCACCATTCGCGGCCACGGCGCTCCCAGTACAGGGGCGCCTGCCATTGCTCGCGCTTGATGCGCTCCCAGCCGTCTGCGAGCCAGAATTCCGGGCGGTCGTAGCCGTCCTCGGCGATGAACTCCATGTATGCTGCGCAGCTCACCGGTTCGCCCGCGATCCTGTAGGGCTGCAGCAGGCAGCGGTGGCGAGGAAGCTCGTTGTCGTAAGCGAATCCGGCTCCAGTGTGACCCACAGCGTGCACGCCGCCCGCGGCTTCGCACCAGCGTGGCTCGAGCACGACCGATCCCAGCGACCCATCCGTTCGGTCGACGTAGGCCGGGCGCAAGGGGTTGCACCAAAGCAAGTGCTTGAGGTCGGTCAAGACGAGTTCTTGGTGCTGCTGTTCGTGCTGCAGTCCCAGTTCCACCACGCTCGCCACGTTGGGGGGGCCACGTTCGAGCAGTGCGAGCACGTGCTCGTCCACGTAGGCGCGATAGCGCATGACCTCGCGCACGGTTGGCCGCGTCAGCAAGCCCCTGCGTGGCCTTGGAAAGGCCGGCCCGACGGAATTGTAGTAGGAATTGAAAAGGTACTCAAAGGTTTCGGACCATGGGTGATAGCCAGGGCAGTGAGGCTTGAGCACGAAGGTCTCGAAGAACCATGTCGTGTGTGCCAAGTGCCACAGTGTGGGGCTCGCGTCCGGCATCGACTGGACCACGTAGTCTTCGATGGACAGGGG
>JAKSBK010000130.1 GCA_022361155.1 Pseudomonadota bacterium | reverse complement strand
GATGTGCTCAATGTGTACGTGGCGCCCAGCAGCGACCTGTCCAAGGCCAGGCCGGTCACGAGCGACAAGAAGCGGCCGGTGACGCAGTACTTCTGGGCCCACACCAACAAGCACATTCTCTACCTGCAGGATGCCGGCGGTGACGAGAATTTCCACGTCTTCAGCGTCAACCTCAAGAGCGGCAAGAAGGTCGACTTGACTCCGTTTCCCAAGGTGCAGGCGCGCGTCGTCGGCGTCAGCTACAGGCGACCCAAGGAGGTCGTGATCGGGGTCAACCAACGCAGCAAGCAGCTGCACGACCTGTACCTGGTCAACCTCGTCACGGGCGAGCGCAAGCTGCTCGAGGAAAACCCGGGCTTCATGCAGTGGTTGGTAGATGCCGACTACAGGGTACGCCTCGCCATGAGCATGACGCCCGACGGCGGCATTCGGATCATGCGCAAGAAGGCCCAGCGCCGCAGTGCGGCCAAGGTCAAGGCCGCCAGGGGCAAGAAGGAGCCGGCCTCGTCCCCCAGCCCCATGGACGGCTGGGAGCTGTTCCAGAAGGTGCCCTTCGGCGATGAGCTTGGCACGGGTCCTATCGCCTTCGACCGGCGCGGCAAGCACGTCTACATGTGGGATAGCCGTGAGCGCAACACCTCGGCGCTGACCCGGGTGAATTTGAAGACGGGCAAGTTCAAGCTGATCGCCGAGCATGCCAAGGCGGACGGTGAGAGGCTGCACATGCACCCTACCTCGCACAGGGTCCTGGCCGTGTCGTTCAACCACGCGCGTCGCGAGTGGAGGTTTCTCGATCGCGCCGTCGAGCGCGACTTCAAGCGCCTGTCGAACGTCTCACGCGGCGAAGTGAACGTCGTCAGCGCCACGCTCGACAACAAGCGCTGGATCGTCGCCTATGTCGAGGACGCCGGGCCGGTTAGGTACTACCTCTACGACCGCCGCACGAAAAAGCCCCGGTTCCTTTTCACGCACCGCACGGCCCTCGAGAAACTCCAGTTGGCCAGGATGCATCCCCGGGTCATCAAGTCGCGCGACGGCCTTGAGCTCGTCAACTACCTGTCGCTGCCCGCGAGCGCCGATCCGGATGGTGATGGAAAGCCAGCCCAAGCCATGCCCACCGTACTGCTCGTACACGGCGGGCCGTGGGCGCGCGATCGCTGGGGCTACGATGGATTGCACCAGCTGCTGGCCAACCGCGGCTACGCCGTGCTGTCCGTGAACTACCGCGGCTCCACCGGGTTCGGCAAGGCCTTCACGAATGCGGGCGACGGCGAGTGGGCTGGCAAGATGCACGACGACCTGATCGACAGCATCGACTGGGCCGTGGCCGAAGGCATCACGGACAAAGACAAGGTCTGCATCGTGGGCGGCAGCTACGGCGGCTACGCCACCCTGGTGGGGCTTACGTCTACGCCGGAGCGCTTCGCCTGCGGCGTCGACATCGTGGGCCCATCGAGCCTCCAAACCTTGCTCGAGGCCATCCCTCCCTACTGGAAGCCGGTGCAGGATCTGTTCAAGAGACGTGTCGGCGATTGGACCACGGCCGAAGGCAAGAAGTTCCTGGAGCAGCGCTCGCCCCTGTCCCGCGTCCACAAGATCGTCAAGCCGTTGCTGATCGGCCAGGGCGCCAACGACCCGCGCGTGAAACAGGCGGAGGCGGATCAGATCGTGCAGGCGATGCGTTCCCGCGGCATCCCGGTAACCTACGTGCTCTACCCGGACGAAGGCCACGGTTTCAAGCGCAAGCCGAACCGCCTGTCGTTCTTTGCAGCGATGGAGGCTTTCCTGTCGGCCCATCTGGGTGGCGTGTACGGCCCGGCACAACTGGAGGAGTTCACGGGCACTACCATGCAGGTACCGTCCGGTTCGCACGGTGTGCCCGGCCTGCCGGCGCTGGTCGACTTGCTCGCAAGGCAGCCGCCCGCCCAGGCCCCAGCCACGCACCCGTAACGCCGGCAACGTCTGCTTCAACAGCTTGCCTGAGGCAGGTTGGTCTTGGGTACTGGCGCGTGCGTGCTATACTCCAGGGAAACGCGCGGCCGTTTGCGTGCCCACGCTTATGGATCCAGCCCCACGCTTTGGGGACTTGGTCCGGCGCCTGTGGATTTAGCTCCACGCTTGTGGACTTAGCATTGTCATCTTTGTCTGCTAAGGAGCGGAGCCTCCTGAGGAAGCGGCTCATGCAACCGTCCACCCGAAGGTTCAAACAACTCGTTGCACGCAAAGCGGAGCAGCGTCGCGAACGTGTAGCCGGCGCCTTTCTTGCGGATCCGCGCGATGGCCCAGCCGCCGCCTCCGATGACGCGGGTGTCTCGGACGACTTGGCGGAGCTTCTTGCACAACAGGTTCTTGTGGCCGCGACTTCGGGCGGATACGTCGTGCAGGACGCCCTGAACGCCGACGTAGACGAAGACGCCGGTGGGCCCTTCGTCGAGACAGGATCTCGGGCTCAGTTTGCTCGGCATACCGAGCGCGACGACGCAAGCGATTCCGAGGCGGAGCCTGCACCGTTTCCCACCGCGATGAGCGAGCCTCCAGAAGCCAACGAAGACTAGTGCTAGACGCTACCCCATGGGTGGCGTCCGCTGCGTCTCCAGGCTGATATGGAGCTCGAGCCCCGGCCTTGGCTGCGGCCCGGCGCGTGCCGCTCGGCCACAGCCACAGCAGCGCCCACCGCCAGCGCATCCGACATGGCGCGGAGATCGTCCGCCCGCAGCAGCTCGTCGGCGTGTTGCTCGATGAACCCCGTGTCGTAGCGTCCAGCGACGAAATCGGGCTGGCGCATGACCCGCTGGTGGAACCCGAGGTTGGTCTGAATGCCGCTCAGCACGTACTCAGCCAGGGCCCTGCTCATGCGGGCCACCGCCTGCGGTCGATCGGGCGCGCATACGCAGAGCTTCGAGACCAGGGGATCGTAGTGGCTCGTGATGGTCGCACCAGCGTAGGCGCCGCTGTCGTCTCGGACGCCCGGGCCCCCAGGCGTCTGCAGGCTGTGGATCGTGCCCGGGCTCGGAAGGAAATCCAGGGTCGGGTCTTCGGCACAGATTCGGCATTCGATGGCGTGTCCGCGGGGCTCAAGCTGTTCCTGCCGCAGCCCAAGCGGCTGCCCGGCCGCTACGCGCACCTGCTCGCGCACGAGATCGACCCCGAGACGAAGCTCGGTGACAGGGTGCTCCACCTGCAGCCGCGTGTTCATCTCCAGGAAGTAGAAACTTCCGTCTGTATCCAGCAAGAACTCGACCGTACCGGCCGAAACGTAGTCGACCGCTCGGGCAACGCGCAGCGCCACTTCACCCATCTTCGCCACCAGCTCGGCATCGACTGCGGGACTGGGCGACTCCTCGATGACCTTTTGGTGTCGCCGCTGGATGGAGCAATCCCGTTCGAAGAGATGCAGCCGGGTTCCCTGGCTGTCGCACAGCACTTGAACTTCCACGTGCCTGGGGCGTGTGAGCGCGCGCTCGAGGTACAGCGTGTCGTCGCCAAAGGCGTTTTTCGCCTCACTGCGGGCGCGCTGCAGGGCGTCCGCGAAGCCCTCGGCCGTCTGCACCAGACGCATGCCTTTGCCTCCGCCGCCCGCCGCGGCCTTGAGCAGCACGGGCCAACCGATCTCGTGCGCGGCCCGAGCCAGCTCCGCGTCCGACCCCGCGCACGACCCCGGCACCACGGCCACGCCTGCGCGCTGCACGGTCTGTCTGGCGGTCGTCTTATTGCCCATCGCACGCATGGCCGCAGGCCCCGGCCCTATGAACGTGATCTTCGCAGAAGCGCAGGCCTCGGCAAAGTCCCCGTTTTCACTCAGGAAGCCATACCCGGGGTGCACCGCCTCAGCGGCTGTGCGGCGGCAGGCGTCGAGCACACGATCGATGTCGAGGTAGCTGTCGCGGCTGGGAGCGGGACCGATGTTCACGGCCTCGTCTGCGTGACGCACGTGCAGCGCCGTTCGGTCCGCGTCGCTGTAGACGGCAACCGAGCCGATCCCCATTTCCCGCAGTGTGCGGATGATTCGGACGGCAATTTCGCCTCGATTGGCGACCAAGATCTTTCGGAACACGGCCGGGATGGTGCCCGAGACGCGCCGGAAAGCCAATGGGCTTGCGCTGCTCGAACGGCCAATCAGTTTGCCTTCCCGATGCCCCCGGGGTAGGCAGGATCGGTGACCGACTGGAGCCTGAAGAAGCACCCGAACCTGATCGGCTCGCCGGGTCCCGTGCTGGTGTGCGTCATGGACGGCGTGGGTTGCGGCGCCCACGATGAATCCGATGCCGTCTGGCTGGCACGCACTCCTAACCTCGACTTCCTTGCGGAGCATACGCTCGCCTGTCGCCTGGCCGCGCACGGACGCTCCGTGGGCATGCCCTCGGACGCGGACATGGGCAACAGCGAGGTCGGCCACAACGCCATGGGAGCAGGTCGGGTCTTCGACCAGG
>JAKSBK010000129.1 GCA_022361155.1 Pseudomonadota bacterium | reverse complement strand
GACGCCATGATCCACAGATCCATGCCACCAACGGCCGCTCCATTCGCCGAGCGTCTATGGGCTCTGCTTGTAACGGCGACCATGCTCGCGAGCAGCGCGGGCGCCGGGGCGCAGCAGCCGACACCGCCCCCTGAAACCGGCGCGACCAGCGCGGCACGTGCGATACGCGATGCGCTCCAGAACGGCCACGGCGAGCTTGCCGTAGAGCTGGCGCAACAAAGGCTCCAGAGCGCTCCCGGCGATGCGCAGGCCCTGACCCTGCTCGGCTTGGCGCGGTTTCGTATCGGCCGCCTCGAGCAAGCGCTGTCGGCCTTCGAGCGAGCGCTGGCAGCCCCCGACGTTGCCCAGCGCAGCTCGCTGGAATTCAATCGCGCTTCCACGCTCTACAGGCTCGGGCGTTTCGATCTGGCGGAAGAGGGCTTCAGCGCCGCAGCGGGCAGCAGCAAGGGCGAGCTACGCCTCCTGGCGACCATCAACGCGGGGTTCGCAGCCCTCGACGCGAACCGGATCGCGGTGGCCGCACGCTATGCCGAACGCGCCAGACGCCTGCCACACGCCGCCGGCGCCGCCGAGCTGATGGCCGAGCTCGAGGCGGAAATCGCGCGAGAAGCGCAGGATCCCGTGCTCTACGAGGTCGAGGCGGCCCGGCAAGCCGAGAAGCGGGGGAAACTGGACGCCGCCGAACATGGCTACAAGCGCGCGTTGAGACTAGCGCAGTCGTCGGACCAACAGCGCACGACGCAAGCCGAGCTGCACTATCTGCTGGGATCGCTCTATTACGACCAAGCACGTTTTGCCCAGGCACAGCACAGCTTCGAGCAAGCTCGCCAACTGGCGCCCGACGACGCCGAGCTCGCGCTGATGTCCGGCCTCGCCGCGCAACAAAACCACGATGACCTCGCTGCGGAACGCTGGCTGCGGCGGGGGCTCGAGCTCGGGCTCGAGGGGTTCGATCGAGACATCGCACGAGCAAGCCTCGAAGCGGTGGCGCCGGGCCCCGGTGCAAGCGGCAGCGGCCTGGGCGTGCTGGCCACCTCGCATGCCGGCTACGACAGCAACGTCGCCCAACTGAACGCCAATCTGGCTACGAACTGCACGGACGCAGGGTGTACAGACCCGGCGCCGATCTTGGGCAGCACGGGCGGCAGCGGCCTGATCCGCGTCGGCGCCGAGATCGGCTACGGGCTCGCTCCGAGCGTGTGGAGCTTCGCTCGCCTATCCTACGCGTTCGAGCAAACACTCTACACGAGCGCTCGCTTTGACTACTTCAACCTGCAGCAGCACAGCCTGCGCCTCGACGCGGACACGCGCCTGGATGACCGCGCGCGCCTGCGTGCCGGCGGACATGCCGATTGGCTGCATTCCGGCCCGCAAAGCTGGCAGGTTCGAGAGCTGTTCCCCTGGTCCACCCCGTTGCTGCATGACCTTGGCGGTTACATTGGCGTGGGGCTCGACCTCGGGCGCGGCCTGCGCAGCGGCATCGAGGCGACGCTCTCGCGCTCGACGGCGCTGTCCGATCTCTACCCTTACCTCAGCGGGACGCGCTTCGATCTCGCCTGGACGAACCAGCTGCAGCGCGGCAGCCTGCTGATCGGTGCGCACCTTGGAGTACGTTCGGAGCGCATCGGCGCACTGGTGGCAACGGCCGCGAGCAGCGACGGATCCGATCTAACGTACCACATACCCCTGGGCTACTCCGCGCCCTGGCTCGACCTGCGCGCAGCGTTGCCCATACGCTCGCTGGCCTGGCTTGCGGTCGAGACCACGCTCGAGCATCGCCGCTACGATTCCGGGGGATCGCGCAGCAGCGTGTCCTACGACTTGCTAGGGTCGGCAACCTCCAACACCGCGCTTGCCTTGCCCGATCGACGGGACACGGTGCTGGGCCTCGGGCTCTCGCTACGGGTGCCCCTCGGCCGGGCCGCGACCCTCGCGCTTCAGTACGACGGCTCGCGTTCGATTTCGAACGTCAACGGTACCGGCGGCGCCGACTACGCGAACTTCAATTTCTTCAAGCATGTGCTCGGCAGCGAGCTGTCGCTGCAGTGGTAGGTAGCGCGTATCGGCGCGGCCGCGCGCCTTGCCGGCCGGGCGCAAGCCAGCTTTCCAGCACTGCTCGAGATCGGAAGCGTGGGGCGCACGGCGGTCACGCTCGCCGCACCAGCGTGCGAAACACGAGATCGCCGCTCTCGTGGCGGTCTTGTTCGACCCAATCGCCCTCGGCCAGCTCGAAGAACGTGTCCCCTGCGACCTGGGCCGTCACTTCGGTCAGGTAGATCCGTGTGGCCAGCGGCAGGGCTTCACGGTAGATCTGTCCGCCACCGATGATGCGCGGCTCGTCGTCGCTGCGCCGCGCGAGCGCGATAGCCTGCTCGAGCGAGCCGCACACCTCGCAGCCGCCGAGCTCGAGGTCGCTCTTGCGGGTCACCACGATGTTGAGACGCTTATCGAGGGGCTTGCCTATCGACTCGTAGGTCTTGCGCCCCATGATGATGGCGTGTCCCAGCGTCACTCGGCGGAAATGCCTCAGGTCTTCGGAGCGATGCCAGGGCACCCGGCCCGCGTGGCCGATCACACCGCCCGCGGCGCGAGCCACAACCAGCGCCAGCGGTGCGCACGCTGCGCTCACACCGCCACCTCGGCCTTGATCGCTGGATGCGGATCGTAGCCCTCGAGGCGAATGTCCTCGTGACGAAACGCGAATAGATCGCGCACGTCGGGTCGCAGCCACAACGTCGGCAGCGGGCGCGGCTCGCGCCCGAGCTGCCGGTTCGCCTGCTCGACATGGTTTTCGTACAAATGCACGTCGCCGAAGCTGTGAATCAGCTCGCCTGGTCCAAGCCCGCATACTTGGGCGATCATGCTGGTGAGCAACGCGTAGCTGGCGATGTTGAACGGCACCCCCAGGAACGCATCGGCGCTGCGCTGATACAGGTGGCAGCTCAGCTCACCGTCCTGCGCGTATAGCTGAAACAGCGTGTGGCAAGGTGGCAGCTCGACTTGCTGCGCTTCGGCAGGGTTCCAGCCGGTCACTACCAGGCGACGACTCCATGGGTTTTCGCGCAGCTCGTCGACCACATGGGCGATTTGATCGAAGCCGTCGTTGCGATAGCCACCCTCGGCCGTCTTGCCGGCACCGAAGTTGCGCCATTGATGGCCGTAAACGGGCCCGAGCTCTCCTTCGGGCCGCCCGAACTTGGCGCACATCTCGGGCGTGGCCCATTCGTCCCAAATCGTCACCCCGTGCTGCTGCAGGTAGCGCACGTGCGTATCGCCCTGAAGAAACCACAACAGCTCGTGGACGATGGAACGCAGGTGCAGCTTCTTGGTGGTCAGCACGGGGAAACCCGCGCGCAGATCGAACCGCATCTGGTAACCGAACAGGCCGCGCGCACGCATGCCGGTCCGGTTCTCACGCCCCCGACCGCGTGCCACAAGGTCTTGCAGAAGCTTCAGGTACGCTCTCACCGCGCCCGATGTATAGCCGCACAACCCGGCACTGGAAACCCGACCTCGAGGGGCCTGGATGCTGGTGTCCTGCATCCGTGATTACGTACATAAGTCGGCGAGCAATTGGCGAGGCTCGGGTCATCGAATCGACGCAGGCTGCGGTTCAATTTCGATGCAGTGCAGCGCTATTTCCAGGAGATGGCCCAACGGCGCTCGATGGCGTGAGCGGTGTCAAGGGCCGGCGAATTATGTGCGGGATTTCGGATACAGGACGCTAGCACCAGCGGTTTCCGGCACGGTTCCGTGACCCGATGGACGTTCGAGGCTAGTCTCGTGACCACACGGCATGGATTTTTCTACGGTCACCACGCACAAGCTCGTCAAGCTGTACGGCTCCACCCGGGCCCTCACCGGCGTGAGCCTGGGTTTCGCGGCCTCGTGTGTGACCTCGCTGGAGGGAGCCAACGGCTCCGGCAAGAGCACGCTGCTCAGCCTGCTTGCGCTGCTGTCGCGGCCCACACGCGGAGAAATCCGCTTCGATGACCGGGCGCTCGTCGATGACAGGGGCCGCAAGCGAGCCCCGCGCGCGCTGCTGGCCCGGATCGGGATGCTGGGGCACGAAGCCATGCTGTACCCGGACCTTGGTGGCAGGCAGAACCTCGAGCTCTCGGCGCGGCTTTACGGGCTCGAACCGCACACGTGCGTGGCAGAGATCGCCGAGCGCTTCGACCTTGGTCGATGGGCCGAGCGCAGGGTGCGCACGCTGTCGAGAGGCCAGCGGCAGCGACTGTCGCTCGCCCGCGCCCTGCTGCATCGCCCGCGGCTGCTGCTGCTCGACGAGCCCTCCACCGGTCTCGACTCCGCTGCTACCGAGAGCCTCGTCAAGGCCCTTGCGGCCGAGCGCCGGCGTGGCGCGATCGTAGTGCTCGTCAGTCACGATCCGCTTTTGATCGACCGACTCGCCGACCGGCGTATTCGTCTCGCGCGCGGGCAGGTAGTGGAGGCCGCGTGAGCGTGGTCGCTACCGCATGGCGGGTCGCTGCCAAGGACCTGCTGATCGAGGTGCAGACCGGTGAGATCCTGGTCAGCGCGAGCCTTTTCGCGCTGCTCGTCGGCGTGTTGAGCTCGCTTGCCTTTTACGTGCATCAAGGCACGGCGGCGCAACTCGCACCCGGCGTGCTGTGGCTTGTGATCGCCTTCGCCGGCGTCCTGGCCATGGAGCGCTCCTGGAGCCGGGAGCGCGAGCACTCCGCCATGCTTTCGCTGTGGCTCGCACCTATCCCACGCGCGGGCATCTACCTGGGCAAGGTGTTGGGCACGCTGGCCCTGCTCGCCTTCGTCGAGGCGATCTTGGTGGTGGTGATCGCCGTCCTGTTTCACCTGGATCTGCTGGCCGTCCTGGGCCCGCTCACGGCGTTGCTGGCGCTCGGGACCTTAGGCTTTGTGGCTGCCGGCAACCTCTTCGCCGCCCTCGGCCTGCGCACCCGCACCCGCGAGCTCGCGCTCAGCATCACCGTGTTTCCACTGGTGGCGCCCGCGCTGCTTTGCGCTGTCGTCGCGACCCGCGAGCTGCTCGGTGGCGCGCCGCTCGCGGCGATCGGCGCTTGGCTGCGCATCCTGATCGCGTTCGATCTCGTCTTCCTGACCGCCGGCCTGCTGCTTTTCGAGCCGCTGACCACGGATTAGGCTCCGCCACAGAATAACCCGACCCCGGTGCGCTGTGCCGACCACAGGAATTCGCCGGACCACTTCGTCGACCTGACGCGAGTTGGCGTGCGCCGGCGTGCGCGGGCGCTTTTGCCACCTTTTTGCACCGTCATGCAGCTAGCGCCACAATGCCGCACCCAAGCCCGATGTACGTGCGACCGGACGGCGGACCGCCTCCACGAGGGAGTCCACGCTCGCGTATAGGCTCACGCGGCTGCGTGCTCGCGTGACCGCCGTATAAAGCAGCTCGCGTGACAGCACAGGCGATGGGGCAGGTGGCAGCACCACCTCAATGCGGTCAAACTCCGAGCCCTGACTCTTGTGCACTGTCATGGCGAAGACAGGCTCGTGCGGCGGCAGGCGTGCTGTTGACAGCAGTCGGCCCGTGCTGCTGCCGTCGTCGAAGAACGTGAGCAGGCCGCCGGGGCTCGATACGACCATACCCACGTCACCGTTGAAAAGGCCCGTGGTGTAGTCGTTCGTGCTGACCATCAGCGGCCGACCCGCGTAATGCCCCTCGCTCCTGCTCACGAGCCGGTGTTCCTGCAGCAGGCGCTCGATCGCGCTGTTCAGGGCGATGGCGCCGTAAGGGCCTTGGCGGTGCGCACAGAGCACGCGATAGCGCTCGAACGCTGCAAGCTTGTCGTGGACCGGCTGCGCCCGCAGACAGCCGGCATAGCCTTCGAGCACCCGCGCCCTCAGCGCTGGCCCAAAGGCTCCTTGGTCCTGGATCAGCTCGACGTCGCACCACTGGTCTGAGCGCAGCACGTCCAGCATGTCTTCGGCGCGTCCAAGCTCGATTGCCCTGGCGAGCTCGGCGATGCCGCTTCGTTCGGAGTAGCGGTAGCTGCGCCGCAGCTCGACGATGCGTTCCGATAGCGGCCCGGATTCCACGTGTTGTCCAGCGCCGCAGATGTCCCCCAGCACGGCACCGGCCTGCACCGACGCGAGCTGGTTACGGTCCCCGAGCAAGACGAGGCTGGCGGTTTCCGGCAACGCCGAGCACAGCTGTGCCAGCAGAGCCAGGTCTACCATGGAGGCTTCGTCCACCACGGCCAGATCGACGGGCAGCGGGTGCTCGCCGTCGTGGCGGAATGTCGTCCGGCTGTCCGTGAAGGGACCGAGCGCGCGCTGAATGGTGCTGGCCTTGTCGGGGACGGATTCGAGTACGGCGCCGTCGCACTGCAGCGAATTCTTGGCTGCGCGTACGGCCTGCATCATGCGCGCCGCCGCCTTGCCCGTCGGCGCAAGCAGGCGCACACGAGGTGGCTCGACGCCCTGGCCAAGAGCGTGATCTACGAGCGCTGCCAGCAACCGAACCATGGTGGACGTCTTGCCCGTGCCAGGACCGCCGGTGATCACACAAAACGAGCTGCGGGCGGCTGTGCGCGCGGCCCTGCGCTGCTGGTCGTCGCCGCCTTGTGGGGGTGCGGGAAAGAAGCGAACCAGGCTATCTTCAAGCGCGGCGGCTCGCTGGCCGGCGTGGGCTAGCTCATGACCTGTGCCGGCTGCTGCATAAACCCGCTGCCTGATCGCCTTGCAGACCGTTTGTTCGAAGTCCCAGTAACGTGCGAGATACAGGCGGGTCTGCTGCAACACGAGCGGAGTGTGGTCGCCTGGCTCGCCCACCAGCGGGCTGCTGCGTAGCGCGCTCAGCCAGCGCTCGAGGTCTGGCCAACCCGGCCCGCGCTGGTCACCGGCTTCGAGCTCGGCCAAATCCAGGCACACGTGACCCTCTCGGAGCCGGCGACTGGCCAGCGCGGCAGCCAGCAGCACTTCATCGGACGCCTCTGCGGCCAAGCGTCCGAGGCAGCGCGCGAGATGAACGTCGAACACATGCAAGAGACCGAGCTCGCGTAGTGTTTCGAGTTTCATGGCTTCGACCAGCTATTGTGGGACGGGCACTGGGCTTCCCTGCCCGCCAGCGTGGCGTCGAGCTGGCTGACGAGCTCGGCGCTGGGGCGATCGTAGTAGACGCCTGTGCCTGCTGGGTGCTCCGGATGCATCCCACGCAGGAACAGGTAGTACACCCCGCCGAAGTGGTGCTCGTAGTCGTAGCCGCGCATACGCTGCGCGAGGTGGCGGTGCAGGGCCACGACATACAGGTGATACTGCAGCACGTAGTGTTGCCGGCCCATCGCCGCGGCCAAGCGGGCCGGCTTGTAGTGCTTGGCGTCCTCTCCAAGCAGATTCGACTTGTAGTCCAACAGGTAGTAGCGCTCGCCGTGGCGAAACACCAGATCGATGTATCCTTTGAGAAAGCCGCGGAACCGATCGAAGCCGAGTTGTGCGAGTGCCAGGTGGTAGTCCGGAACGGCTGGCGGCGCATGATTGCGCTCGAAGAGCCCGGCCAGCGTGGCGGCGCCAATAGCTCTTGGCACGGGAAACACGAATTGCATCTCGTTCAGTCGTGCGGTCATGGGCAGATCGCAAAGCCTCAGCTCGCTGCCGCCGCCCAGATCGGTACGCAGCGCGGCCGTTAGCGCACGGCGCACGCTGTCGCTCCAGGCGCTCGCAAGCCCGTGCCGCGCCAGGGTCGCTTCGATCAGCTCGCTGGCGTGCCCTGGCTGCTGAAAATCCAGCTCCTCGAGGATTTCGTGCAACGCCTGGCCGGTATGCGCACCCGCGGGGAGCTCAGCCAGAGCGATGCGTGCCCGGCCTGCCTCGCCCGGCTGGCGCTGTGCCGGCAGAAGTTGTGGCGCACTTGGCGGTGCCATGTGCGATGCAGCCTCGGTTTGCTGCCCGTCGTGATCCAGGCCCTCGAGCAGGGGCTGCGGCAGCGGTCGTGCGCTGGTCAGCTGCGAAAAGCTGGTCATGCGCCAGCCGTCGTGGTAGCGGCGCTTCGCCTGTCGGGCGCGGCCGGCGCTCGCCGCTCGCGCTGCACGATACGGCTGCATGGGTCTGTGGCCGAGCGTACGTACCGCGATGCTGCCCCCACTCGTCTCGCACAAGCTCTGCAAGTCCGACATCCAAGCTGCTTCGTCGAGGCCTCGGATGTGTTCGCGGGCCGTTTCGAGCAGCTCTCGCGTACCCGCAGCCGGCCTCGAGTGTTCGAAGGGCGCTCTTGCGGCTGTCGCTGCTCGCTGTTTTCCGGCCGATGGTCGCTCGAGTGGCGCTTTGCGGACCGGATGGTGCAGCAGGTAGCCCAGCGCCGAGGTCTCGATGCCCCTGAAACGCCCCCACACGACACTGCAGCGGTGTCTCGCGCGGGTTAGCGCCACATAAAGCAGGCGTAGGTTTTCCGCGAATGCCTCCGTTTCCGCTTCGGTTCGGTGGGGACTGTCTTTTGCCTGCCTGAGATCGAGCAGCGCGCGATCGTCCTGTTCGCGGTCGTGAAACAGTACGGGATAGCGATCGGAGCGGCGCAGCAGCGTGCCATCCCAGAGGAAGGGACAGTAGACGATGGGGTACTCGAGCCCTTTGCTCTTGTGTATGGTCGTGAGCGTGACCGCGCGTGAATCGCTTTCCAGACGAATCTGGGCTGAATCGGCTACAAGCGTGGCGCGCGCAGCCGCATCGTGTCGTGCTTGTGCGAGCCACTGCAACAAGCAGCGTGGACCCAGATGGCGGGTTACGGCCGCGTCCTGGAGCAGCTCGCCCAGATGCAGCAGGTTGGTCAATTGGCGTTCGCCGTCTGGTAGTGCGAGCAGACGTCGGTAAACCTCCTGAGTGTCCAGCATCTTGTTGAACGCCTGGACAAACCCTTGCTCGTGCCAGATGCGATGCCACGCCCAAAAGCCCGCCATGTGCCGATCCCAGGCGATGTCGTCTTGCTGCAGATCGCGTAGCCCAGGACCGTCCACGCCGAAGATGCTGGTGGCCAGCGCCGCGCATAGCGCGCGCCGGTCGGAGGGATCGACCCATGCCCGCAGCGTCCGCTCCAGCTCCTCTGCCATGCCCGAATCGAACACGCTGTCGTCTCCGTGATGCACGGCGGGAATGCCGCACCGGGCAAGGGCCTGCTGGGTCTGACGCGCTTGCGCGTTGGTGCGGCACAGGATAGCGATGTGTCGGGGTGCGATGGGCTCTGCGTCGACTTCGGTCTTGGAAGCGAGCAAAAAGGCCACCTCGCCGGCCACCAAGTCGAATACGGCCCCGGGTCCGGCTGGTGCAGCGCCGGTGCAGGCCGCCTTCCGACTGCGCTCGGGGCCGGGAAGCAACAGCAGCTCGAGGCCTCCAGCCGCCTGCCCCGAGAGTCGCTCGCGAGCGCCTGCTGCGGCCGCGACCGATCGAAACGCGATGTCGGGGAACAGGAAGGGTTGCGGCACTCGTGCGAAGAGCACCTCTAGCGCCTGGAGCAGGCGTGGATCGGAGCGCCAGTTCGTGTGTAGCGCGTGTCGGTTCTTCCCGAGTGTGCTCGTTGCACGAAGATAGGCGTGCACGTCGGCCCCCCGAAAGCCATAAACCGCTTGCTTGGGATCCCCAATCAAAAACAGCGCTGCTTGACGATCTTGCCCGTGGATCCAGCGAAAGATGTCGTACTGTACGGTGTCGGTATCCTGGAATTCGTCTACGAGGATGGCCGGGTAGAGCGTGCGAAGACTCGCTGCCAGCGTGCTGCCGCTCTCGCTCTGGAGTGCTCGCCACAGATCCAGCGGCAGGTCGTCGTAGCTCTGCCTGAGGGCTTGCTGCTTGCGGCGTTTGAGCTCGGAGCGTGCGTACGGCACGAGCGCGCTCTGTAGAGCCAGGGTGTCGCGCTCGAGTCGCTCCGTGAGTCGAGCTTGCATCTCGAGCCAGCGTTGCGCTGCTTCGAACAGCTCGTGATGCGGCGCCTTTTGCCCCTTTTTGGTTGCTCGCTCCATGGCCTCGGTGCTGAGGTGCCGCAGGCAGCCAGGTACCTGGGCAGGCAGCAGCCGGTCGAGGGCATCGAGCTCGGGCAGCCAGGACTTCAAAATGCTCGCTTTCTTGTGGCTGCGCTGGTTGAGCCGGCCGGGATCGCATAAGAGCCGAAGCAAGCCGGCGCGGTCGGCGCGCCAGCCGGCTGCGAACTCGTCCCTGGCTTCACACCATCGTTGTTCGAGGACGCGCAGGTCGTCCGTGCTCCTCGGCGCTTGGGGCACGACGGTCAGGTTAGGCCGTGCGACAGTCCGGGTCGCCAGGGTCGTGAAAGCCCCTGGATTCAAGGCCCGGGCGCGCACATGGCGCAGCAACGTGGCCGGGGCACCGTGCAGCACGCGGTTCCAGTAGTCGCAGGCGATCTCTTCGATCATGGGCCGATCGTTGTCGATGAACTCGGTCTCGAAGAGCCGGCCGCATTCGAACGCGGTCTCGTGAAGGACGCGCTGGCAGAAGCCGTGAATGGTGTGAATCGCGGCTTCGTCGAACCCGTATAGAGCACGCTCCAGCAGGCGCCGCTCTTCGCTGCGCTTTCCAAGCTCGAACATCGCGTCGAACGCTGCGACGGCCTCCCCCAGCCGCGCGCGAATTCGATCGCGCAGCTCGGCAGCGGCCGCGCGCGTATAGGTCACCACCGCGATCTGCCGCGGATGCAGTTTCCTTTCCGTGAGCAGGCGCAGGTAGAGGCTGACTATGGTGTGGGTCTTGCCTGTACCGGCGCTGGCTTCGACCAGCTGGCTTCCGCGCAGCGGCCACGCGGCAACGTCGCGGTTCATGTTTCGGTCCGGTTGCGCAAGAGGGGGCCGTACAGCGCAAGCGCCAGATCCGCGAAGCCCGGTTGCTCGGTTGGATCCCGATCCCCGTAGACCTGGCGGATGTAAGGATCGCTGGATTCACCGCCGGCACGATACTCCGAGCCCAGGTACTCGCGCCGGGCGCTCGTCACAGCTGCTTCGGTGTCGCCGTCGAGGCCGACCCGCTGGGCGTACACGCGCGAGCTCCTTACGAGCAAGGGCAGGGGCTGTTGCCGGGCTGTGCCGGCGATCGCCAACAGGACCTGCAGCGTGCCCCGGGCATCGGTCAGGGGGCGGAAGGTCACGCATCCGGCACCCTTGCCTGTTGCGCGCCCTAGCACAACGCTCGTCCTCGGGTAGTGAGCGAGTCGGGGAGCGCTGCAGGCAGCGCTGCACAGGTAGTTGAGTACGACGTGGCGAATCCATTGGCGCAGCTCGATGCGCGTACCCATCCTGGAGTAGGTCACGTGCAGCTGCGCCCCGGGCCACAGGTCGGACAGCTCACCCTTGAGCCTCCAGCCTGCGAGCACGCAATCGACCTTCAGCGGGGGTAGGGCCGCTTCGGCTGCGTAACGCCCGGCAAGATCTGCGATCTCGTGTGCCAAGGGTGCGATTTCTTCCAGCAGCAAAGCGCCGGGCGAGCCCCACGGAAGCTGCCCGGAGGCACGCAACGTGTGTTCGGTCTCCTCGCGCGGGCGACCAGCGAGCGCCGCCCGCAGCACGGAGTCTCCGAGCCTGAAACGCTCCAGGGCATCGAGCTCGAGGGGCTCCCGGTCCTTTAGCGATTGGGCATCGCCGCCCAGGTACAGCCCGAGATCGCGCTGCAGAAAAGCACGCAACGGATGCGTCAGATAGCGCTCGAGCTCCGCCAGCTCGATGTCCTGAGGCGCGCTGGGGTGTTCCCGCTGTGCCGGCGGAGACAGCGCGCCGGCGCTGGCGCTCGGGTTGGCTGGGTCCGCCGTCGGATTGCCCGCCGCGTGCTGTGTGCCTTCTGGGAAAAAGGCGGCCGGCGGTTTGCGTGCAGCGTTGAGCGCGCTTGCGGCGCGGGCTGCTGTGTCCGAGAAGCTGAAGAGCCGAGCGTCCGAGGCGTCGAAGTAGCGCGGGCTGAACGGTTGCAGGGGGTGGCGCAGCACGAAACGCTCGCGGGCCCAGCCCGCTGCGCTCACATGCTCGCCCGGGTGTACGAAGCTTTGCTGCAGGCAATCGAGCAGCTCGTCGACCGGCCCGCATGCGGGCAGGAGCTGGTTGGTATGGATGTCCTGCCCCACGTAGCTGACGATGAGATGCTCGCGGGCGGACAGCACGGCTTCCAAGAAGGCGCAGCGGTCGTCGTCACGCTGGTTTCGGTCGCCGCTGCGGTGCTCGCGGGCGGTCGGGTCGAAGCTCGTCTTCGGTTGCCCGCGGGGGAAGCGCGCGTCGCTCATGCCCAACAGGCACACCACTCGAAAAGGAATGCCGCGCATGGGCACGAGTTGGCAGCACGTGATACCCCCGGAAAGGAAGCCGTAGGCGGGCAGCTCACGCCGCAGAATCCGGTCCAGTTGATGTCGCACGCTACCGAGATCGACGTCACCCGCGAAGCCTGCTGCTTCCGCTTCGCGCGCAAGCGTATGGAGCGCGTTGCGCAAGCTCTGGTGTTGATGTGCGTAGCTGCCGCTCGGATCGATCGTGCGATCGAGCAGCTGCGCCAGCGTGTCGCGCCACGTGGCTGGCTGATGAGCTCCAGCAAGGCGCCGCCGAAACGAAAACAACGTTTCGCACAGCTCGTTCAGTTGCCCCAAGAGCTCCGCGTCGTCTGCGCCGGTGTGCGGGTACGGCAGCGTTCCTGCGTACAGACGCTGATCCGAGCTCGGCATGGCGTAGCCGAGCAGGAGTCGATCGAGTCCGAAGCGCCAGCTATTGACCAGCTCGGCGGGTTGCCCTTCGGCACGCCGATGCGCGTCGTCTGCGCCCCAACGCACGCCTACGTCACGCACCCAGGTGCGTACGAGCGGCAGCTGCTCGGCACGGATGCCGAAGCGCTCGCGAACCGGATCCATGGCCGCGACATCGAGCAGGGCGTTGGCGTTGAGCCGGCCCGCCGTGCAATCGACCATGGCGCAGAAGGCATCGAACACCTGGTGGCTGGTCAACAGGCCGCGGTCGGCGATGCGGAACGGCAGGCTCGGTCTGCCGCTTTCCTGGAAGACCGCTTCGATCACGGGCGCGTAGGACTCGATGCATGGGGTCATCAGCACGATGTCACGCGTCTCGAGGGACGGGTCGCGCTCAAGCAATGCGAGCAGCCGGTCGTGGACGACTTGCACCTCTCTCAGCGTTGCGTGACAGGCGTGGATCGTGATGGAGTCGTCGTCCGGCGCCAGCTCGAGCCTTGTGGCCGGCTCGCTGCTCCGGTCGCGCAGGTGCAGCATGTCCGATTGGATGGCATGCAGAGCGCTGTCGCTACCGGGATCTGCGTGCGGCAGCGAGCCGTCTCGATAGTCCGCGCTCTGTTCCAGGATCTGCTGGAACTCACGCCCCACGCGACCGAGCGATGCCAGCAGGGGATGATCCTCCGCCCCGGCGAGAGGCATGCGGGCTGCCGAGACGGGCTCCTTGGGCCGCAAGTCGCCAACGTAATGCCGCGTGGGGCTCGTGACGAACAGATGCACCTCGATACAGCGAGAAAGCTCAGCCAGGACGTGAACGAACAGCGGGGGCAGCGTGGTGACCCCGAACACGCTTACGCGAGCAGGCAGATCGGCTGCGCGTTGTTCCCGCCCCCGCAGAGCGCGCACAAAGGCGGCAGCCCTGGCAGCCAAGTGGCTCGTGCCATGGCGAGCCGCCAGGGCTCGCCACAGGGTGGCCTGCCAGCCGGAGCCCGTCCCGGATTCCCACGCGCGCAATTGCTCTGGCCGGTACACCACGTATTCGTCGAAGATCCCGGCCATTCGGCTCGCGAGCTGCAGCACGCGCGCGGGCTCGTTGCTGGGGCCCAGATAGCGAGCAACCTCGGAGAACGCCGGGTGCGAAGCGAGCTCCGGCAGTTGTGCCGCCACTGCCCACACGAGCGCTGAAGGCGCGTACGCCGCTGCCTGGGGACAAGGACCAAGAACGGCTTCGAACAGGCGCTCGACGAGGCGGCGTGGGAACGGGAAATCCGGATTCGCCCAGATGCCGAGCCGGCGCGCGAGCTGCATCGAGAGCCAGCGCTCCATTCCCTTGCTCTGCACCGCGATGCACTCGGCGTCCATGACGGCGAGGGCTCGTGTATTCGGGCCTGGGTCGCATACGGGCGTTCGCACGAGCTGCGCGAGCGCTTCTACGAGCTGCTCCGCAGAGTTGCTACGGTGCACGTACATGTCCGTAGTGTACACAGTGAGCAGAGACTGGCTCGCTACGCCAGCGCTGCCGATGCGGCTGCTGGAGGAGGGCCGAGCCGGTGTGATGCGAAAAGCGCCGGATTTCAGACGATTCAGACGTAACCGTGTAACTTCTCAAAAGGTGGTGGCGAGGAGAGGAGGGTAGGATCGCACAGGGTACAGAGCACTCAAGGAGCTTGGGCGCGGGCTTCGATGAGTGCGGGGAGAGCAGGGATACGGTTTTGGTTTTGAATCCGGTCGAGGAGGT
>JAKSBK010000128.1 GCA_022361155.1 Pseudomonadota bacterium | reverse complement strand
GGACGAAACAGGTGGGTGCGGCGCAGCGTGCGGCGCGTGACCATCACGGTCATTCCGGGGACGATATAGCGTGGTTGCGTCATGCTTCGCACACCGCACCAAGCGTGCCGGACACCACCGCAGCTCATTTCGCACACTTACGCTACCGGTGGTGGCGAAAGTGCCTGCGCACGCCGGCGGACGCCAACGCGGGTCGGGCCGGCGGTGGCCAGTCGGCCGTGAGCGCCCCTCCACCATCGGCAGCGAGTCGATAGATCAGTAGATCTTCGTCAGCGAGAGCTGTAGTAGACGAAGTCAGGGTCACTCCGGTAAACATGATGGTGCCATCGAAGCTACCCGTCCCCACGACAGCACCATCAGTGAGATCAACGGCGATGTCCTCAAGCGCACTGTCCTCCGTGCTACCCACCACCTTGACCCACAAGAGATTGCCGTCAAGGTCGTACTTGGCAATGGAATGCGCATTCCCGCCCCGGAGAGTGGTACTCAGGCCTGGGGAGGCGACCACCTCCACGGGGCCAGGAGCAGTTCCGAAGCTTGCGCTTCCTCGGATCCTTCCGCCTACGTATAGGAACTGGCCAGCGGGCGGTTTGTCAAACACCGCGATGGCGCTGGTGTCTTGGTTCAGCGTGAACGTGACTCCGGGGAATGGGTCTGATTGGAGGTTCTAGGCAGCTAAAGCGCGAACCTCCTGACGGCGGCGCGCGCGAAGGGCGCGTGCGGCTTCGAGTTTACGATCGCGAGCCTCAAAGATCTCGTTTTCGCGCCCGGCGAGCTTGTCCGCCGGGGTGACGTAGCCAATGGCGCTGTGAAGGCGAACCGTGTTGTAGTGCGCGACGAGCTTGGCGGTGACCCGTCGAGCCTCGTCAATGCTGGTGGGCGGAGCCTCCTGCAGGCCAGTTTTGAGAGTGCCATGGAAACGCTCGATTTTTCCGTTCGACTGCGGATAGTAAGGGGAAGTGCGGACGTGGGTCATGCCGGTGAGCCGGATGAACTCCTTGAAGTCGCGGGCGATGAACTGCGGTCCGTTGTCCGAGATGATGCGCGGCTTGGCGTCGGGGTAGCGCTCGCGGGCGCGCTGGACGATGGTCTCGACGTCGCTCTCCGTCATCGTTTCACGAATCTCCCAGTGCACGATGGCACGGCTGAAGCCGTCGAGAATCCCGCAGAAATAGTAGAACGTACCGAGGATGTTCAGATACGCGACATCGATGTGCCAATGCGCGTGGGGCCGGCTTGGCTGCACAAAGCCTGTGCCCTTCTTCGAGGGCTTCTTGTTCCAACGGTCGAGCAGGCCCGCGGCGCGTAGCACGCGGTAGGTGCTGGACGGGCTCACCGCCACCACGTCG
>JAKSBK010000127.1 GCA_022361155.1 Pseudomonadota bacterium | reverse complement strand
TTCGGCTGCTCGGACGGAGATGACGGGCACACGCACGACCACGATGCCGGGCCCGACGCCGGGCACGATGCCGGGCAGGGGCCCCATCGCGGCATGGTGGCCTGCAAGGGGGACGAGGACCCGCACACGCCCGGCACCAAGAAGGCGGGCAGCGCGGGCAAGTTCAGCATCGAGATCGTGAGCGCCGATCCAGCCGCCCACGACGTTTCAAGGAGGAACCAACTCACGGTCAAGGTCTTGGACGCAGCGGACATGCCCGTGACGGACGCCACGGTGGAGGTCGAGGTGTGGACCCCCTCCCACGGTGGCCACCCGGCAGACACCCAGCCAAACGTTCAGGGCGGCGCTCAGGCAGGGGAGTACCGGATCGGCGACATTAGCTATGTGCACTCGGGTCCCTGGGAGCTGCGCTTCACGATCACCAAGGGCAGCGACACCGACACGCTCGCGCTTGTCGTCTGCGTCGGAGGCGACCCACCCGACGCTGGCACGCCGGATGCCGGCCCGGATGCGACCGCGCCGGATGCGGCTGCACCGGATGCCGGCCCCGATGCGGCCGCGCCGGATGCCGGCCCGGATGCGGCCGCGCCGGATGCGACCGCGCCGGACGCGGGCGACGCTGGCCCCGCGCCGCCCGATGCGGGCGATGGCGGCGCCATGCAGCCTGACGCGGGCTCTCCCGACGCAGCCGACGCGGCAACCCCTCAAGGCTGAGTCAAGGCTGAGAGGCGCCGTCCGCAAGCCCTCATTCGTCCATGTCGACAGCTTGGCGAACAGCCACGTGCTCACTGGGTGAGGCGGCGTCAGGCCCGCGTTCGGCCGTGATCAGGACCTCGAATTTGCGTGCCGGGAAGGTGGCGCTCATCCGCCCACCTTGAGCGGTCGGATCGTACGCCATCTGTCCTGCCCTGAAGGGCTCCTTGCCGTCCGCGAGGAACCAGACCACGTAGAGCTTACCGGCTTCATCCAGCCGCGAGGGCGGCGGCAAGTAATCGAGATCCAGGTGAACAAACACGTTGCCACCGTCGAGCTCCTCGACCTCCAGCACGCCCTGCGTCGGCACTGCCGCCGTGTGACCGACAACGAGGTATTCCGAGCTTCCACAGGAGCTCAGACCGAGCAGCGCTGCGATGAGGAGAACGCTCGACCGCCGTCGCAGACGCCTCGGGCGATTTGCCTCGAAGTTGGTGACCGAGCCTAGTGTCCTGGATCCCTGCTTTCGTACATAAGTCTGCGAGCGATTGGCGTCGCTCGGGCCGGCCGATGAATTGTGTGCGGAATCCGGAACGCAGGACACTAGTGCCTCGCCACAGGAATCCTGGTTGGTTGGGGCCTGCAGTGGGGCTCGCTGGCAAGGCGGACCGACGAAGGACATGCAGCGCATATTCGAGGAGGTCCCAACGCCGCCAGCGGGCGCCAGGG
>JAKSBK010000126.1 GCA_022361155.1 Pseudomonadota bacterium | reverse complement strand
TCTGGTCGTAGATCTGGCGCAGCACCGGCGCCATCTTCTGGCTGACGCGTCCGGCGACGATCATGAGGTCGGCCTGACGCGGCGACGCGCGGAATGTCTCCATCCCGAAGCGGGCCATGTCGTAGTGGGCGGTCCCGGTCGCCATCATCTCGATCGCACAGCAGGCGAGGCCGAAGGTGGCGGGCATCAGGCTGCGACGACGGGCCCACTTCACGAGCTCCTCGATGATCTTGAAGAGCCGCTGTCGCTCCTTCTCCTGCTTCTTTTCAGTCGGGAACAAGTCCGGGTTGGCGGACGGATCGTCGACCATTTGGGCGAAGATCACCGCTCGCGCGGCGGCCAGCGGTCGTCGCGCCCACCAGAGGTGCAGCGTCGAGGGGTGCCCGTGCCGGATCGATTTCTCCCGCGCCGAGGCCTTGTTGATGGCATCGAGCGGCAGCGCCACCTCGATGAGCTTTTTCCTGTAGGTCACCGCTTGTCCTCCGCGCCGAAACCGATCCGCCGCCGCGGCTTCGGATCAGGTGGCGCCATCAGCTCGCGGATCGCATCGAAGACGACCTTGAACTGGCGATCGTACTTGCGCTCGAGGGCGTCGAGCTTGCGGGCCAGATCCTCGTGCGTGGCCAGCAGGCGGCGTAGCTTGACGAAGGTCCGCATGATCTGGACGTTGACCTGGACCGCGCGGGCGCTACGAAGGACGCTGGACAGCATCGCGACGCCCTGCTCCGTGAAGGCGTAGGGTGCGTAGCGGCGGCCGCCGCGGCCCTTTGAGGTGCCAAATTGTGACCTCAAAATCGCGCTCCCGCCGGCGTTTGAGGTGCCAAAATGGCTCCTCAAAGCCGCCACCTCCTGCTCGGTGAGCTGAACCATGAAGTCCTCCGGGAACCTCTCGAGGTTGCGGCGGACGGCTCGGTTGAGCGCCTTCGTCTCTACGCCGTATAGGGCTGCAAGGTCGGCATCGAGCATGACCTTGTGCCCGCGGATGAGCAGGATCGTCTGCTCGATCCGCTCCAACGGAACGATGGCCGCCGTCATCGCGGCGCCTCCGCGCGGGCGAGCAGCTCGCCGAAGTCGTAGTTCACGCTCGTCACGCCGAAGTCAGGCTCGCGGTGGAAGGGGCGGCGCACGTAATGGACGCGGTGGGTGTCGTCGGTGCGGAACTCGACGATGGCGAGGATGAAGTCGTCGGGCTTGTTCAAGGAGTAGAGGATCTCGTTCTTGGTCACCGTGATCGTCTGGGCGTTCTCGTCGCGTCCCTTGACCTCGAGGAACCGCAGCCGCCCGGTCCGGCCGTCCTTGCTTTCGATGTCGTAGCCGAGCTTTTCGTACTCGCGGTCGACCGGGTCGAAGCCGAGATTCCTTTCGACCTCCATCACGATGGCGCGGGCGCGCGCGGCGACGGCCTGCGTGTCCACGGTCGTCGCGGCCACGGCAGCCGCCCGGCCCGTCATGGCGGCGATGAGACCCGCCGGCACGACGACGAGACCACCGAGAGCGACCGGTGGCATGGCCGACACCTGTGCTTCCAGGTCGAGCTGCTCCATGCGCTTGTGCAAGCGGGCTTGAAGATCGTCGGCACGCCGGCGCGCCTCCTGCGAGTTCAAGCGCGCCGGTGCCTTGCCCGCTTGTTCCTGCAGGCGGAGCTGCTCGGCGCGGTGGTCCCAGTAGCCGATTTCCTTCGTCAGGCGGTCCTTGACCGCCGCGCGCGCCTTGTCGATCCACTGCAGACGCCTGCCACGCACCTCGTCGAGATGCTCGGGCACGACATGGGCTATCGCGTGACCCAATGCTTTCTGCTCGAGCTCCCGGGTGATCCACGCGCACTCGGACCGGTCGAGGAGCTCCTGCACGGAGGGCTCGTCGTCAGCGAGGGGCCGGTAGTCGAGGTACGGTGCGTAGTGGAGGTGGCGTGCGCCTTCCGGCGCGTCGAGCTCGACGTAGAGCATGCGCTTCGAGACCGTCCGCCTGTCGCCTGCACGTGTGACGCTGGCGTCCTGAATCGCGTGCTCCAGGTAGAACACGACCCGGGGCGAAGGGCCCGCGTCACGCTCATCCACGAGCACGGTCCCTCGCCGCAGGAGATCGCGATGACGTTCCAGGGTCAGGTCGAGCGCGGCATCGAGAAGCGGGTGGCCCGGACAAACGAAGGCCGCGAGCGGCTGCCCCACAGGTGCGATGAACGGCTTCTCGAAGACGACGCGTTCGTACCTCGGCAGAACCGGCTCGCCGATGCCGACGAGGCGATCGCGGTTGCGGACCGTCGCTGGGACGTGACTCACCTCGAAGCGGCGCGGCTCCCGCTGACGTACCGTGCCGCCGAGCCGCTTGAAGGCCTCGATGAAGAACGACTCGATGTAGTGAGGCTGCAACCGTCGCGCTTCCGCGCGCTCCATGTCTTCGCGCACACGCTGGAGACGGCTCGCATCCATTCCGTCGTGCACGAGCGCCCGCTCTTCGAGAAGATCCTGGATCTTCCCCCGGTCAACGGCGTTCGCGATGGCCTGCGTCAGCCGGGCGCGAATTTCAGGCTGCTCGCCGTAGCGGACGGCCTCCAGCAACAGCTCGCGCAGCGACTTGCCCTCGAACTGCAGCTTGCCAAGAACGTCGAAGACCTGGCCGCCGAGCGCCTTGCGCGCTTCCTCGAGCTTGTCCAGCAGCGTTTGGTAGACGTCGCCCTCCCGCGTTTCCGCAGCGACCAAGTTCCACAGGTGGCAGACTTCCGTCTGGCCGATGCGGTGGATCCGGCCGAACCGCTGCTCGATGCGATTCGGGTTCCAGGGCAGGTCGTAGTTGACCATGAGGTGCGCACGCTGGAGGTTGATGCCCTCGCCTGCGGCATCGGTTGCAAGAAGGATCTTGACCGCGGGATCGTGGAGGAAAGCTTCCTGGGCCTTGCGCCGCTCCTCGCGGCCGAGGCTCCCGTGGATGACGACGACCGCTTCCTTGCGACCGAGAAGGGTGCTGATCCGATCTTCGAGGTAGCTCAGGGTGTCGCGATGCTCGGTGAAAATCACGAGCTTCTGCGATGCCGAAGGCGTGGGCTTCGGGATGACGTGGCCGTAGGGCGTGGTCGGTTCCGCGACCCGGGACGCGAGTCCATCGGGCGTGAAGATCTCGGAGAGAAGGTTCGCCAGCTCGCGCCACTTGCGGTCCTCCGCGCCGCGTCGCACGGAAACCGCCAGCGACTCCAAGCGCCCCAAGGTCTCGATCTCGGCCTTCAGCTCATCGATCGTGCGCGCGGCCGTGGCCTGGTCGAGTACCTGTTCCTCGGCGGTTTCGATCTCGATGTCGGGTGCGTCCTCGAGGTCCTCGAAGTCCTCGGCATCGAATTCGGGTGTAGCGGCGGCGAGCGCTTGCGAGATTGCCCCGCGCTGCAATAGCTCCATCTCGCGCCGGCGCTTTTCCAGGCGTTCGCGGCGTCGCCTCAGTGATTGGTAGATGGCCTCCGGGGACGAGGCGAGACGCCGCTGCAGAATGGTCAGCGCGAAACCGACCGTGCCGGCCCGCTTGTCGTTCTGCAGTGCCTCGGCGCGGTTGAACTCCTCCCGGACGTAGTTGGTGACTTCCTTGTAGAGCCGAGCCTCGGGGTCGGACAGCTGGTAGGGAACGGCGTACGCGATGCGCTCGGGAAAGAGCGGTCTTCCGTCGAACTTGACCAACGTCTCCTTCACCGTGCGCCGCATGAGATCCGACACGTCGGCAACGTGCACACCGTCGCGAAAACGCCCCTCGAAGCGGTCGCCGTCGAGCAGAGCCATGAAGAGCTGGAAGTCCTCCTCCTTGCCGTTGTGGGGCGTCGCGGTCATCAGGAGGAAGTGACGCGTGGTGGCGGACAGCAGCTGCCCGAGCTTGTAGCGCTTCGTGTACTTGATCTCGCCGCCGAAGAACGTGGCCGACATCTTGTGTGCCTCGTCGCAGACGACGAGGTCCCAACGGCAGTCGGGCGCGTTGAGCTTCGCCTGGACGTCCTCGTTGCGGGATAGCTTGTCGAGGCGGGCGATGACGAGGTTGTTCTCGATGAACCAGTTGCCTGTGCGCGCTGCCTCGAGCTTGTCGGTCGTGAGGATCTCGAACGGCAGCTGGAAGCGGCGGTAGAGCTCGTCCTGCCACTGCTCGGCAAGACTGCCCGGGCACACGACGAGACAGCGATGGAGATCGCCGCGTGCGATGAGCTCCCTGATCAAGAGCCCGGCCATGATCGTCTTGCCCGCCCCGGGGTCGTCGGCAAGAAGAAAGCGCAGCGGTTGGCGCAAGAGCAACGACTCGTAGACGGCAGTGATTTGGTGCGGCAACGGATCGACGAGCGACGTGTGGACCGCCAGCACCGGGTCGAAAAGGTGCGCGAGGCGAATGCGGTGGGCCTCCGACACGAGACGGAACAGGCCACCGTCTCCATCGAAGCTCCAGGGGCGTCCCTGCTCCACGACTTCGAGGCGGGGTTCGTCGTGGCGATAGAGGAGCTGGTTGGCGACGCGGCCACCGGGATCCTTATACGTGAGCTCCAGCGCCTCAGACCCGAACCACTGCACGCCCACGACCGAGACAAGGCAGTCGGGCAGAATCCCGCGGACCACGGCGTTGGGTCGGAGATCCTCGAGCTTGATCATCCGTGCCCCATCTCGCCGGCCGGGTTGGGATCCTCGGAGCCAGCGCAGCCCACTGCCCAGGAATCTTCGAAATGTGGTCCCTGCATCCGTGCCCCTTTCGTTAGAAGACTCGAGCGGACCCGCTCCGCCCGAGGAGGACCCAATCCAATGGCGGCTCCCCGTGCTGCTCACGGATGGTTCACACTACCATCGCCGATCTCGGCGCTCAACGGTGGGCACGGAACCCACAACGCCGCTACCCATGGGGCCGCGAAAGGCCGAGGCGGTCCGCTCCGTTCGCACAGGCAGGCACGTTCGCACGGTAGACCCGCACCAGCTGGCCGTACGCAGCTCGCACCGAAGGCGAGGCGACCTGACCCGCCTTGAGGCTTGGGGATATCCGCGGGCGGTGCGGCGGTGGCGGCTCGCAGCTGGAGCGACGGTCACCGGCCGGACTCTTTCGCGTCCCTAAGGCGACCTGACCCGCCTTGAGGCTTGGGGATATCCGCGGGCGGTGCGGCGGTGGCGGCTCGCAGCTGGAGCGACGGTCACCGGCCGGACTCTTTCG
>JAKSBK010000125.1 GCA_022361155.1 Pseudomonadota bacterium | reverse complement strand
TTTGGGTAGGAAAAGTGAGCGGATGAAGTACTATGACATTAATGAGTGTTGAGGATGCAGCGCGCTGTATAAAAGAGTTTGAAAGTGACTCTCTTACGGATCGTCTGTCTGAGTTAGAATACAAATTTAGTGGATTAAGTAAAAAGGATGTACAAACTTTATGTGATGCACAGAATCTCAACACTAACCTCTTAAAAGCTGCTTATGAGATAAAATCTCTCGCAGGCCAAATAAATGTTGTCATACATGCTGCGGGAATCCTAACAGCTTTGCCAAAAATTCTTTCAGGTGATGAAAAGGTTGAATATTTATCTTTAGGAGCAGGAAATACCGGAAGAGCATTTGATTTGGAAACTGATAAACGAATAGCGGAGTTCAAGTTTATTAATTGGCGCGGAGGGCCAGAATCTATTCGTCAAAATAGCTTATTTAAGGATTTCTTTGAGCTTGCTGAGGCAGAAACCAGGAAAGAACGATATCTTTATGTACTTGGATTAAAGTATCCCCTTAAGTTTTTCCGAGGACGTAGGAATCTTAAAAGTGTCATGAGTAAAAATAATGCGCTTGCACAATCATTTCAAAACAAGTATGGAGATCGGTTTTCCGTTGTTCAAGAATACTTCGAGGTAACGAAGCATAAAGTGCATCTTGTAGATTTAATCCCAATTGTACCTGCATTAGCAGGAATGCCAGATACAGAATAATTATGTTGTGACATAACAAGCCTTCCAGCCGACCGTGCAAAGCGCCGCCCCTTAGCTCAACCGTTAGCGTTCCTATGATTATAGGAGTATATTGTAGCCATGAGCACGAATTACGAAAAACTGGAAAGGGAAGCCCGCCAATTGGGCACTAGAGAGAAAGCAGCGCTGGCTCGTACGCTCATAGAAGATCTGGATGGAATTACGGATGTCGATGTTGAGAAATTATGGATTGACGAAGCTCAACGCAGATATGAAAACTTTCAATCAGGAACATTTCAAGCTATTCCAGGAGAGGAAGCGATGCAAAGGGCTCGCCAGCGCTTGAAATGATCGGGTTTCGGTTTCTTTCTCCAGCACTGGAGGAAATGACCGAATCAGCGATATTCTACGAGGAACAATCTCTGGGGCTAGGTGCAGAATACCTGGATGATGTTCAACGCGTTATTGACAGGCTACGGGATAATCCCAAGCTTGGGCATCCATTAGTAAATGATCTTCGCCGAGGTCTACTTACCCGGTTCCCATATTCTATAATCTATTCAATCGAACCAGAATTCATACTAATTGTTGCGGTAGCTCACCATCGTCGGCGTCCGTATTATTGGAAAGAAAGAATTGAACGCTAACAAGGTCCTCAATCTGACGCCGAAAAATTGTGCGACGTTACGCAATAGATTC
>JAKSBK010000124.1 GCA_022361155.1 Pseudomonadota bacterium | reverse complement strand
GGATTGGCGTAATCATATCCCGGCAATCGGATCGACCGGCGACGGTATTTTTCGGGATCATACTTCATGTCATTCTATATCCCGTTTTGAGAGGGCACGATGCCAGACATCGGGGAACCTCGCAGGTCTGCACCTGTGCGCTGATTTTTGGGTAGGTTAGGTAACTCTTGGCGGCGAGGTGCGTCCCTAACGCCCAGGATACTGTAGGCTCGGTCTTAGTAAAGAATGGTGTATGGTGCCTTATGCAGACTGAATATACAACTTCAACAAGACGCAGAGTCACGCCCGCCTTCCTATTCGGGATCCTCATCGCCGACTGGCCGGGACGGGAGAATCCGCAACCGCTGTCGCATTCGGGAGTACCTACTAAAAAGTAATCCTTGTGTGACCTAAAAGCAACCAAATTTCACGGCAGAAACGCACATGTTTGGTAACAAGTATTTTACTTGACCCTTTCTCCGATTTTCAATATCTTCCGCCATTTCAAGCAACTCAACATCAGCGGAATGCCCGACGTACTCTCTTACTTTGGCTTGATCTCTCTCGCTATTTATGCCATTATCCTGTTGATATTGATTTCAGGATGCCTGCGACTACGTAACCATAAGAGCCATATTCTGCCGCGTATTTCAGTAGTTGTGGCTGCCAGAAATGAAGAAAAAAATCTCGGTCGATGTCTAAGAGCCTTGCTGTCGCAAACCTACCTGGCTGACCGGACGCAAATTGTTGTTGTCAATGACCGCTCAACGGACAACACCGCTGTCGTTCTGGAGGAGCATCGTCGGCAGCATTCGAATTTTGAACTGGTTACGATCCCATCTGGAACCAAGCGAGCCAGTCCGAAGAAATACGCTCTGAGCAAGGCCATTTCTAAAGCTAGCGGAGACTTGATCTTCACCACAGACGCCGACTGTACCCCCTCGCCAGAATGGCTAGCTGATACCGTGCCGTTGTTTGGAGATAACGTCGGGATGGTAGTCGGGCCAGCGCCATTTGAAGAGAAGGACGACCCTTGGAATCGGGTCCTTGCGTTAGATAACCTAGCAAACGCCGTGGTCTCGGCCGGCACGGTTGGTTGGAATATCGGTGCAACTTGTACCGGGAGGAATCTCGCCTACAGAAAAGAAGCTTTTGAAGAGGTTGGAGGCTTTTCTGAAATTGAGCATAGCCTCTCGGGTGACGACGACCTACTGTTGCAACAACTAGCAAACCGAACAACCTGGAAAATGACCTATGCTCTGAACCCCAAAGTCGCCGTTCCAAGCCCGGCCGCCTCTGGTCCTTCTCAGTTCATTCGTCAGCGCCGGCGCCATGTTTCCGCGGCCAAGCACTATTCCCGGCCTCTCCAAGCCTCTTACCTGCTTTTCAATCTGTGCAACACCTATTTGTTTTCGTTTTGGATATTCTCGCTGTTTCTACAGCAACATCTTCCAACTGCAACGGCGTTGCTCGCTATGAAGATCTGCCTGGATTTCTTAGCTCTGGCGTGGATGGCAAACAAATTAGGCCAAAACAAGTTGCTGGCGTGGATCCCCCTGTGGGAGCTGTTCTTTCTGATCAATCAAACGTTTATAAGCCCGTTGGGTCTCGTGGGAAAAGTCAAATGGAAGTAGTGATCAATCGGGCCAGATAGTCAACATGAAAGAAATCCCCGTCCGGCTATTATTGCGGGCTCTTACATTCAAGCGACTATGGAATATCTGCCTTGCCGTCATCTCTTACGGTATCTCCTGGGCCACCAAGAGAAGTATCGTCTGGGGACAGCCTGCGATTCTGACCATAGAGCCGACCAATGTTTGCAACCTCGAATGCCCGTTATGCGTCACCGGCAACGGGAAGATGGAGCGACGGCGCGGTCTCATGAATTTTGACACCTTCCGTAAGACACTCGATAAAATAGGAGACCATCTGGTCTATCTTCTGCTTTACCATCAAGGCGAGCCGTTCCTTAACCGAGAGTTCTTGCG